>CAJGCA010000001.1 GCA_904501705.1 Clostridiaceae bacterium
CGCGCCGAGCCCCTGTAACCCCGATCCAAATACCCTTCGCAGCGGGCTTCCGCTGCGAACAGCGGCCGTAAACACGGCAATTGACGTCAGCACCGCCACCGCAATGAGCCCGATCTGCAACCACAACATCACAATCTATCCCCCTACTCTCCCCATAAATGGCTTTTTTCCGCACAGGTTATTCCCTGTTCCCGTGCCGTGCGCAGCAAATACCGATAACGAGCACGCAACGACTCCATTTCAAAGATGCAGCCTTCAATCAGATCCGGATCGCTTTCCATCGAGAATCGTGCCTCTGCCAAATTCAGCTGCTGACAGACCTCACGAATAGCTTCAATCGTCGGATGGGGCGATTCGTCTGCGCGCAGCAGCACTTTTTTGAGTGTGTTTTCCATCGTCGTCTCCCTTTCTGCTCTATTATTCTATGAACAGTATAGGGCGAATAGACGCGCCTTAATCAAAATGCGCGAAAAAACCACCTGCCGTATAGCAGGTGGTTTACTCATTGAATTAATTATTTCGCAGCGGTCGTAGTCGTTGTTGCGGCAGTGGTGGTCGTCGTGGTAGACGCTGTCGTAGTCGTGGTGGTAGCAGCAGACGAGGCGTTGCCTTCTTTGTAGCTCTTCAGTGCTTGCGGGTTGAGGAACTGCGTCACCAGCATACCGACAAACACGAGAACAAAGAACGCGATCGCGATAATCTTCGTCCACTTAGCCAGACGAGCATCCCACGTCTTCGCCATCGCCTTGTCCATAAAGGAATCGGCAGCACCCGAAATAACGCCGAGGTTAGCCTGGCGACCCTCCTGGAACAGCACAACAACAATGATCAGCAGCGAAAACACAATCAGAATCGCGCCGATAATATACTCATAAACAGACATACATTTCCCTCCAGAAACATTTTGCTCATTAGACACCTAGGTATCTTACCATAGTTTTTATCGAAATGCAAGCAAAATCTTCAATTTTTTCGGAATATTCGGCTTTTCCCTGCGCAAACTACGATCAGCAACGGTTATTGTTTCGAATGCGTTTGCCGTAACCGCTGCCGAGAACCGCTATCGGTGAAGTTTCATCGGCAGCGGTTTTCTTATTTACAGGAGGGTCAGTTGCTCGCCGAAATCCTCCGCCTGCGGCATTGCTCCCGCAGCGGGAAGCGTCTTAGTGCGGTAGCGGTTTTCCTTCGTAAGCGAACCGACAACGTACGGCTGTACCGACTGCAGATAATGTTTGCCCTTAAGCGTCATCACCAGTACACCGATGGTGTTGCGAGTGGACTTCGCCGCAATCGCGCCGGTATGCACCAGCAGACGGCGGCCTGAAGTTGCGGTCAGCACAAACTCGGTGTCCTCGGGAATATAGAACATCGCCACCACAGGCGACTTGTCCGCATACGCGCCAATCAACTTGCGGCGATTGGTCTTAGTTGCATAGGCACTCATCTCCACCTTCGCCGCCTTACCGTTTTCAAAGAAGAACAACATATAGCCCGTATATTCGGTCAGGACAGCCATATAGCGCGTGCCCTCGCCCTCATCAAAACCGAGCTTTGCGGGGATATAGTCACCCATTACGCTGGTTTTGGTATCCTTAAAGTCGGCGACGCGGCTCTTGTAGACGTTGCAACGATCGCCAAAGAACAAGAGTTCCTTCGTGTTCGACGTCTCCACCGTCTGAGTGATCTCGTCCCCCTCTTTAAGCTTATGCTCGCCGCTCATGCGTAGCGACTGCGGGGTAATCTTCTTGAAATAGCCCTCACGGGTGAAGAACAGTGTGCAGGGATAGTCGGCAATCGCCTCCTCCACCTGCACCTCCTCGATGTCGGTCGCATAGATAAGCTGTGTACGGCGCGGCTGGCCGTATTTCTTCGCAACGGCGCCGAGCTCGTCAATGATGATGCGGCGGATGCGAGCCTTGCTCTTGAGAGTCTCCTCAAGCTCCTCCACCATCTTCTCAAGATCGCTGGCATCCGCCAATCGCTTGACGATATACTCGCGATTAAGGTGGCGCAGCTTAATTTCGGCGACATATTCCGCCTGTACCTTGTCGATGCCAAAGCCGATCATCAGATTCGGAACGACCTCGTCCTCCGCGTCGGTCTCGCGCACGATCTTGATCGCCTTATCAATGTCAAGTAGGATCTTCTCGAGCGCTTTAAGCAGATGCAGGCGCTCCTTCGCCTTAGATAGATCGTAATAGGTGCGGCGGCGCACACTCTCCATACGGAACGCGACCCACTCATCCAGCAGACCTGCGACGCCCATCACCTGCGGCACGCCGCCGATAAGGACGTTAAAGTTGCAGCCGAAGGAGTCCTCGAGCGGGGTCATCGCGTAGAGCTTGTTCATCAGCTTATCGGGATCGGTGCCACGCTTGAGGTCGATGGTGATCTTCAGGCCCTGCAGATCGGTCTCGTTGCGGATGTCGTTGATCTCGCGCACCTTACCCGCCTTC
Source organism: Clostridiaceae bacterium (assembly GCA_904501705.1). Classification (GTDB taxonomy): domain Bacteria; phylum Bacillota; class Clostridia; order Oscillospirales; family Acutalibacteraceae; genus UBA5905. Next base: position 2,457 of record CAJGCA010000001.1, read on the forward strand.
GCCAGCTCTGCGACCTTAGAGATGATCGCCTCGATCGAGGTGGAATACGGAATCTCGGTAACGTCGATGCAGTTATTGGACTTATCGTAGGAATAGACCGCGCGCACCTTCACGCTGCCGCGACCCGTCTCGTAGATCTTCTGCAGCAGCTCGCGGTCATAGATCAGCTGACCGCCACCGGGGAAATCGGGGCCCTTAAGGGTGGACAGAATGTCGTGCTCGGGATCCTTCATCAGCGCGATGGTTGTCTCGCAGACCTCCTGCAGGTTAAACGAGCAGATGTTGCTCGCCATACCGACCGCGATACCGAGATTATTGTTAACCAGAATAGACGGGAACGTCACCGGCAGCAAGGACGGCTCCTTCATCGTCGCGTCGTAGTTATCGACGAAATCGACCGTATCCTTGTCGATGTCGCGGAACAGCTCCTCCGCGATGGGTGCAAGCTTCGCCTCGGTGTAACGCGAGGCGGCGCACTCCATATCGGTGGAATACGCTTTACCGAAGTTACCCTTCGACTCGACGTAAGGGTGCAACAGCGCCTCGTTACCGCGAGACAGACGCACCATCGTGTCGTAGATCGCCGCGTCGCCGTGCGGGTTGAGCTTCATCGTCTGACCCGCAATATTCGCAGATTTGATCAGATTACCCTTGAGCAAGCCCATCTTATACATCGTGTACAGCAGCTTACGATGCGAGGGCTTAAAGCCGTCGATCTCGGGGATCGCACGCGACATAATAACGCTCATTGCATAGGGCATATAATTCTCGCGTAGCGTATCGGTTATAATCTGATGCTCGACCTCACCAGCACCCGTGATGTGGGCGTTGGAGGGCAGACCCTTGACCTTCTTTTCCAGTTCTTTTTTGCTCTTTTTACCAGCCATTCGTCTTCCCCTCCTTTACTCCAGATCCAGCATATCGAGATATTCCGCGCCGTGCTCGGCGATGATGCGCTTACGCCCGTCGAGGTCGTCGCCGAGCAGCACATCGAACACCTGTGCCGTCTCCTCAACGTCGGTCGGTGTGACCTTCACAAGGCGGCGGGTGGCGGGATTCATCGTTGTCAGCGACATCATCTCGGGCTCGTTTTCACCAAGTCCCTTGGAACGCTGGATGGTAAATTTCTGCCCGTCGATGCCCTCGAGGATCGCCGCCTTTTCGCGGTCATTATAAGCAAAATAGGTATCGGTCTTGGTGCTGATCTCATACAGCGGCGTTTCCGCGATGTATACGTACCCCTTCTCAATGAGCGTGGGGGTCAGGCGATACAGCATCGCGAGCACCAGCGTGCGGATCTGGAAGCCGTCGACGTCCGCATCGGTGCAAATGATAATTTTACTGAAACGTAACAGCGACAAATCAAAGGTTGCAAGATTCTTGTTGGATTTTGAGCGCACCTCAACACCGCAACCCATAATCTTGAGCAGGTTAACAATGATCTCGCTCTTAAAGATCTTATCAAACTCCGCCTTCAGGCAATTGAGGATCTTACCGCGGATCGGGATGATCGCCTGAAACTCAGAATCGCGCGCCTGAACGCACGCGCCCATTGCCGATTTACCCTCCACGATGAAGAGCTCGCGCTCGTTCACATCACGGCTGCGGCAATCCACAAAGCCGGGTACGCGTGACGCAAGATCGTTGCTCGACTGCAGCGTCTTTTTGAGGTTGAGACGGGTGGTCTCCGCCTTTTCACGGCTACGCTTATTGACCAGCACCTGATCGCACAGGCGGTCGGCATCCATCTTATTCTCGATGAAATACACTTCCAGACTGTGGCGTAGAAACTCGGTCATCGCCTCTTGGATGAACTTGTTGTTGATCGCCTTTTTTGTCTGGTTCTCGTACGAGGTCTGCGTCGAGAACGAGGACGATACCAGCACCAAACAGTCCTGAATGTCCTGGAAGGTGATCTTCGACTCATTCTTGAGGTATTTGCCGTTCTGCTTGAGATAGGCGTCCACCTGCGAAACGAAAGCGCTCTTGACCGCCTTATCGGGTGAGCCGCCGTGCTCCAACCAGCTGGAGTTGTGGTAGTATTCTAACAGATTGACCTTGTTGGACACGCACATCGCGACATTGAGCTTGACTTTATACTCGGGCTTGTCCGCACGGTCGCGGCCGACACGCTCCGCCGTCCACGTCTGCACGCCCGTCATCGTCTCCTCGCCCGCGATCTCCTTGACATAATCAGCGATTCCGTTCTCGTACTGATAGTCCTTCACATCAAAGCTGCCGCCGTGCTGATTGCGGAAATGGAACAGCAGGCCGGGGTTGACGATCGCCTGACGGCGCAGAATATCGTCAAAATACTCGACCGGTGCATCAATGTCAGTGAACACCTGAATGTCGGGCTTAAAGCGAATACGTGTACCGGTGTCTTTCTTAGTATACGGTTCTTTTTTTAGCCCGCCGACATTCTCGCCGTGCACAAAGTGCAGAGTGTACACGAAGCCGTCGCGCTTGACCTCGACATCCATATATTCGGACGCATACTGCGTTGCGCAGGCGCCTAAGCCGTTGAGGCCAAGGGTGTAATCCTCAGTGTCGTATTTACCGCCCGCATACAGCTCGCAGAAGATCAGCTCCCAGTTAAAGCGCTGTTCCTTCTGGTTGAAGTCAACCGGCACACCGCGCCCGAAGTCCTGCACCTCGATGGAGTGGTCGGCGTAACGTGTGATGACGATCTTGTTACCGTAGCCTGCACGCGCCTCGTCCACGGAATTGGAGAGGATCTCGAATATGGCGTGTTCACAGCCCTCCAGTCCATCCGAGCCGAACATAACGCCTGGACGCTTACGCACGCGGTCAGCGCCCTTCAGAGCGGTGATACTCTCGTTGGTATAGGCCGTCTTTTTCGTTGCCATGTAAAGCATCATCCTTTACTAGATACAGTATTACAATTTATTATTTTAACCCACATCTTGGGGTTTTGTCAAGATGATTCCGTGTATTTGTGCGGATGGTTATCTTATCACGGATTTTAAGAAAATATGTAAATAAGTTGACAGTAACACGAAAACGCGCTATGATATAAATGTATTTTTATAGAAAGGGGTAACTTATACCATGCCTGACCCTGACCCTGCGTGTAATCCATTTATATTTATTCTTGCTGCATTGTTATTTCTGGTGTTCAATATCATCCTCGCTCTCGGAGATGAAGCCTTTCAAGCGCTCGCTGACAACCGCATCCGCGAGCTTGAGGACGATGGTGACCGTAAGATTGGACGCGTTCGTCGCCTACTCGAAAACGAGCGCCACTTCCACGACCGTGTACGGTTAGGTGTGCGGCTGGGCGGCCTATTTGCCACAGCCGCTGTGCTGTACGGCTTTACCAAATCTTTGAGCAGACAGCTTGCCGGTTGGCTGCTTTCCTCTGTGGATACCTCGCTGACAGACGTGCTGTCAATACTGTTGTTGGTACTGCTCTCGACCTTCTGCTTGACGGTATTCGGCAGTCAGCTCCCCCGACGCATTGCGCTCAAAAACCCCGAATCGACAACAAAGTTCACTTTAGGATTATTCATACCGCTGTATGCTCTGTATGCACCTTTTGATTGGCTGTGTCGCATCGCGGCTTATCCCTTGCTTCTCTTAAGTGGCATCAACCCGAAGGATAACCCAGACAAGGTCACGGAAGACGATATTATCGAGCTGATGGACGCCGTCGAAGAAAGCGGCGCAATCGAAGAAGCACAAGCGGATATGGTGAACAACATCCTGGAGTTTGACGACATTACCGCGACGGAAATTATGACGCCTCGCATTGATGTCTCGGCCGTCGAGATCGATACCCCGATCGAGGAAGCTCTGCGCGTCGGCATTGACGACGGCTATTCCCGCATACCCGTGTTTGAAGAGGATATTGACCACATTATCGGTGTGCTGTACATTAAGGATCTTCTCCCCTATGTCGGTCGGCCGATACCCGAAGGCGTGACCATCCGCCATCTACTGCGCGACACGCACTTCGTGCCGGATAGCAAAAAATGCGACGATCTGTTTGAGGAAATGACCGAAAGGCATCTGCAGATGTCGATCGTCGTGGACGAATACGGCGGTGTCGCCGGCATTGTTACGATCGAGGATCTGTTGGAATCCATTGTTGGCAGTATTCAGGATGAATTTGACGACGAAGAGGAAGAGGTCACGCAGCTGGATGCACACTCCTTCGAGATCGATGGCTCGCTGAGCATCGGCGAGCTAGAAGAACTTCTGGATATGGAGATCTCGAATCGCGATTACGATACCGTTGCCGGTTTTGTCATGGATCAGCTTGGCTACATCCCGAACGAAGAAGATCAGGCAATCGTTCATTATAAAAACATTGACTTCACTGTTCAGAAAATGGATGACCGCCGCATCGAGCAGATACTTGTACACATCAATCCCGAAGCCGAAAGCACAGACGAAAGCAAGTTAGACTGATAAAACGCCGCCGAATATACGGCGGCGTTTTTAAAGGAAAGGAGCATTGTTATGGCGGAGAATTATCAGCGGATACTGGATAAAGAGCTGCAGCGCATCGCTGACAGCAATCGCGTACCGACACTGCTGTTACACAGCTGCTGCGCGCCCTGTTCAAGCTACGTGTTGGAATATCTGAGTCGCTATTTCGCCATAACGGTGCTGTATTATAATCCGAACATTTCTCCATCAGAGGAGTTTAACCGTCGCGCTGAGGAACAGCAGAGATTGATCAACGAAATGCCGCATCATCATCCCATTTCGCTGATCGTCGGCGATTACACGCCCAAACTCTTTACCGAGATCGCCAAGGGACACGAGAATGACCCCGAGGGTGGCGAACGGTGTTTTGCCTGCTACCGTCTGCGGCTGGAGGAAGCCGCCCGCGCGGCAAAGGATGGTGGATTTGACTATTTCACCACCACCCTATCCATCAGTCCACTGAAAAACGCTGCCAAGCTCAACGAGATCGGAAAAGACCTCTCTGTGAAATACGGTGTTTCGTATTTATTTTCCGACTTCAAAAAACGAGAGGGATATAAACGCTCATGTCAGCTATCTGTCGATTACGAACTGTATCGACAAGACTATTGCGGTTGCATCTATTCAAAGCGCGACGCCGCTCTGCGAAATACTAAAAAAACGAATAACCACGCTTGATTTTTTTCAGTAGATATGATACACTTATGCGGTCAGATAGTTGCAGGCGTGGTGGAATGGCAGACACGTTGGTCTTAGGAGCCAATGCTTCACGCGTGCGGGTTCAAGTCCCGCCGCCTGCACCAATGCAACAGGGCACCCATCGGGTGCCCTGTTGCATTGGTAGAGTCGGTGCTTTGAGGTTCTTGTTTCGCCATATTTTTCCCAACGAAAAATATCATCGTTTTCTGCCGAAGCACTCACCCATCATTTTGCGCACAAACCACTCTCGGCGAAAACGGGGATTCAAAGTCCCGCCAACTTATTCTATGTAGAGGAGTTGTTTTTAATGAAGAAGATTATTTCTATGTTAATTCCCTTAATCCTTTTACTATCTCTTTCTGCGTGTAGCAGCTCATTTAAGCACATCGAAATTGACGAAGTAGAATCGATAACGGCATGGATTCTCGAAGATGGTGGTACCCATAAATCTCACGAACTTACCCAAGAAGAAATTAAAACCTTTCTGGAATTATATAACGCATCCACCTATGTAGGAAAAGCAACCGGCGAAGGATGCACTCCACAATTCGGTGCAGCAATTGAACTTAAAAGCAACCGTTCAATGTATGTAAACGAGTTCTGCGGTAAAATCGCCGACATTGAAGCTGGGTCGTCTTATATAAACAATCAAGAACTGCTGAAATTCATACAAGAATATGCGCAAAAATAACTACAAAAAGGTGAATCCTATGCTCTCCCACCCCATTCACCCGCTCTATGACAGTTCCTCCGAAATTCTCATTCTCGGTAGCTTTCCATCGGTCAAATCACGGGAGGCGATGTTCTTCTACGGCCATCCGCAAAACCGATTCTGGAAGGTAATTTCGGCGGTGTTTGAGGTTAAAGAGCCGAAAACGATCGAGGAAAAGCGGCAGTTTCTGCTGTCGCATCACATCGCGCTGTGGGATGTCATCGCCTCCTGTGACATTGAAGGCAGCGCGGACAGCACGATCAAGAACGTGCAAGCAAGCGACTTATCCCCTATCCTGACCACGGCGAACATCCGTCAGATCTTCGTCAACGGCAAGACCGCCGAGCGTTATTATAACCGCTATATCCTTCCGAACATCAGGCGCAGTGCGATCTGCCTGCCCTCAACCTCTCCCGCAAATGCGGCTTGGTCAGTTGATCGGCTGACCGACGCGTGGGGAATCGTCAGAACTACTTAAAATCAATGTGTTACTCAACAACGACACCCGTAAAGCTCTTCAGCTTTACGGGTGTCGTCTGCTATTTCCTATTCATTTTCCGTATCCAGCAAGGTGATACCGAGATCGGTCAACTGCCGCTCATCTACGACAGACGGACAGTCAGTCATCAGCTCCGCCATGTTTTGCACCTTCGGATAAGCAATAACATCACGCAAGCTGGTTGCGCCGAGCATCTGCATCACCAATCGATCGAGGCCGATGCCCATACCGCCGTGCGGCGGTGCGCCGTAACGGAACGCATCCAGTAGGAAGCCAAATTTCTGATGTGCCTCCTCCTCCGACATACCGAGCGCGCGGAACATATGGTTCTGCAGCTCAGGATCGGTGATGCGGATCGAACCCGAAGCTAATTCAATGCCGTTAAATACGAGATCGTAGGCCTTAGCATACACCTTCTCTGGAGCGATATCCAGATACGGGATGCACTCATCCAGCGGCGAAGTAAAGGGATGGTGCATCGCGAGCCAGCTCTGACTCTCGTCGTCCCACTCGAAGAATGGGAACTCGGTGATCCACAAGAGGTTATTTCCCTCACGCGGAATATTCAGCTTGTTCGCCAGCTCCAGGCGCAACGCACCGAGCGTGGTCAGCACATTCTTCGTCTTATCCGCGACGATCAACACCACATCGCCCTTTTCGGCACCCGCCGCAGCTAGCACCGCCTGCATCTCGTCCTCGGTGAGGAATTTACCGAATGAAGAGGTGCAATTCTCCTCGGTCCAGCGCACCCACGCAAGACCCTTGCCGCCGATGCCCTTGACCATCTCGGTCAGTTTGTCAATCTCTTTGCGGGACAGCGTGACCGCCGCACCCTTCGCATTCAGGCAACGGACAGAGCCGCCGTTCTCAACCGCCGAAGCGAACACCCCGAAACCGCAGCCTCGCACCGCATCGGTCAGGTCGATGATCTCCATACCGAAACGGGTGTCAGGCTTATCCGATCCGTAACGCTCCATCGCCTCGTTGTAGGTCAAGCGAGGAAGCGGCAGCGGAATTTCGACATTCAAAACCTTCTTGAACAAGGTCTCAACAAAGCCCTCCGCCATCGCGAGAACGTCCTCGACATCCACAAAGGACATCTCAAGGTCGATTTGCGTAAATTCAGGCTGACGGTCAGCACGCAGATCTTCGTCACGGAAGCAGCGCGCGATCTGAATATAGCGATCAAAGCCCGCGACCATACTCAACTGCTTATACAGCTGCGGCGACTGCGGTAACGCGTAGAACTGCCCGTTATGCACACGGCTGGGCACGAGGAAGTCGCGTGCACCCTCGGGCGTGGACTTAATAAGGATGGGCGTCTCAATCTCGATGAATCCATTGGAATCGAAGTAATCGCGGATGACTTTGGTGATCTGATGACGAAGAAGAATGTTCTTCTGCAGATCGGGACGGCGCAGGTCAAGATAGCGATATTTGAGACGGGTGGACTCCGCCGTCACGCAGTTCTCGACGATCTCAAAGGGCGGGGTCTCCGCTTTGTTGAGGATGCGCAGCTCCTTCACCGCGATCTCGACATCACCAGTAGGAATGTCGGCATTGCGCGAAGAGCGCACACGCACTTCACCACGCGCGGCAACAACATACTCACTGCGCAGAGAAAACGCCTTATCGAACACCGCCTTGTCGGTATCCTGGTCGAACGCCAGCTGCACGATACCAGTACGATCACGCAGATCAACAAAGATCAGCTGACCGAGGTCGCGCTGACGCTGCACCCAGCCGAACACCGTAGCCTCCTGTCCTGCGTGCTCCTCGCGGAACTCGCCGCAGTAGGCGGTACGTTTCATTCCATTGATCGTTTCTGCCATAATCTCATTCTCCTTAACCAATCTCGGCAACCGAGCCGAACAGATTCGTCATTCCCGCAAGCTCTCGATCGAGCGATTTGCGGTACAACGTCGTATATAGGCTGTCATCCAGTCGGATCTCTTCCGACTCGCCGGTGGTCATATCCTTAAGCTGAGCCACGCCGGTCTCCAGCTCGTTGTCACCGACAACGACGGTGTAGCGCGCGCCGAGCTTATCCGCATATTTCATCTGCGCCTTGAGCGAACGGCCGACGATATCGCACTCAACCGCCACGCCGCCTTCGCGTAGCTTTGTTGCCATAGCAAAGCACTGCTGGACCGCCTTTGTGCCCATCGACACGAAATACAACTCACACTTCGGAGCGGGCGGGAAGTGGCAACCATTCTCTTCCATCACCATTAACAGTCGCTCGAGACCCATCGCGAAGCCGAGACCGGGCTGTGCAACACCTCCAAGTTCCTGCAAAAGACCATCGTAACGACCGCCGCCGGCAACGACCAAGCCATTCGGTGCGACCAATTCGAACACCGTGCGGGTGTAATAATCGAGGCCACGGACAATGTGGGTGTCCAGCTCATATGGCATCTCAGCCGCATCCAGACAGCCTTTCACCGCCTCAAAGTGCGCGGCGCAATTGTCGCACAGATAATCGATCATCACCGGTGCTTTTGCCGCCAGCTCGTGACAAACGGGCGATTTGCAGTCAAGAATACGCATAGGATTGCGTTCCAGACGACCGAGGCAGGTTCCACACAGTTCATCCTTGTGCGCTTCAAAATACGCGCGTAAAGCCTCGTGATAGCGTGCGCGGCAGGTCGGGCAACCAATGGAGTTGATGTGCAGCTTGACATTCTCCAGCCCGAGCGATTTGAGGATCAGCAGTGCCAGCGAGATGGTCTCGGCATCTGCCTGCGGTGCCGCCGCGCCAAAACACTCAACACCAAACTGATGAAACTCGCGATAACGCCCTTTCTGGCTCTTTTCGTAGCGATAGCAGGATGTAACATAGGACACCTTTACAGGCAGAGCGCTGTTCAGCAGACCGTGCTCGAGCGCCGCGCGAGCCGCACCTGCGGTTCCCTCGGGGCGCAGTGTGATCGAACGACCACCCTTATCCTCAAAGGTGTACATCTCCTTCTGCACCACATCGGTGGTCTCGCCGACCGAGCGCTGGAAAAGGTTTGTATGCTCGAAGACCGGCGTGCGGATCTCGCGAAAACCGAAATCCTGCGCGATGGAAAGCGCCGTGCTCTCGATATACTGCCATTTGTGGCTGTCCTCGGGCAGCACGTCCAACGTGCCGCGAGGTGCCTGTGTGATCATATCCATGGGTATTCTCTCCTGTAATTCGTTATTTACGCGACAAAAGGGCACATAAATATGCACCCTTACTGTCGAAATTAGCTGTCGATATTATTCAGCGGGATTTACGATGTTGCGCCAGTCAAGATCGCCGCGCTCTAAGCCGTGTATGAGCACCTCGGCAGTGGCAATGTTGGTCGCCACAGGGATGCCGCGGATGTCGCACAGACGAAGCATATCGTAATCATTCGGCTCGTTCGACTTCACGGTCAGAGGATCGCGGAAGAACAATAGCAGGTCGATCTCATTACACGAAATACGCGCTGTAATCTGCTCCCCTCCGCCTTGTGTGCCACTCATATAACGGGTAATGTTTAACCCCGTAGCCTCGGCGACCAGCTTACCGGTCGTTCCGGTGGCACAAAGATTATGACGACTCAGTATACCGCAATAGGCGATACAAAACTGGACCATCAATTCCTTCTTAGCGTCGTGTGCAATCAATGCAACATTCATATGAAACCAACCTCCTTGTTTTAACACGGATTAATATTACATTTTTTCCAACTTAGCCAGTGGCACCTGCGCGCCGAGATAGCGTTGTGCAATATTCGAGAAGCACACCGCCGCATTACAGTCGTTCGGTAACGGGCGACCATTGGCGTTCGCTACCGCCACCGCCTCATCCTCTGGGATGATGCCAAGCAGCTGTATGCCAGCCGTGTCGATGATCTCATCAACATCCGGCATCGAGCCGTCCATCACCTTTGACGGACGCAAGCGGTTAATGATAAGCCGAGACGGGATATCGCGATCCTCCAACAGACGGGATATGATCTGCGCATCGCGTGCACACACCATATCGGGAGTCGTCACCACGAGGGCCAGATCCGCTGCTGCAATCGCAGTCTCAAAGCCACGCCCAACACCAGCAGGACAGTCAATAATGATTTGATCATAATACTTGGTCAAACCTTGACAAAGAGCACGCATCTCAACGGGACTGCACATCTCCTCGAGGCTGATCGGCGCAGGCAGAACAAACACATTCTGGCAAACAGGCGAAGGATAGATCGCTTTAACAGGCTCACAATTGCCCGCAAACACATCCGCCAGATCAAACATCGTCGCACCGCCGACGCCCAGCATCAGATCAAGGCTGCGAAGGCCGGCATCGGTGTCGACGAGCAACACACGGCCGACCGAGCGCGACAACGCATAGCCGAGGCCGGCAGAAACCGTGGATTTGCCCGCGCCACCCTTGCCGGATGTAATCACGGTAATACGGCTCATTATGTCACGCTCCTTCCCCATGATCGTTAAATCAGCCGATTTTAGGTTAGTATATCACAAAAGCGATTAATTGTAAACAGATATTTGTTGCAAAATTCGCAAATTCACGGCAAAATCACCCCGTAATCCGTCGGCGGCTCCCCCATCTCTTTGTTCGCAAAATAGGCGTCGAGCACTTCCTTTGCGACCGCGGTTGAAGCCGAAGACGTGCCGCGTTCGATAACGACAGCAATCGCTACCTCGGGGTCATCCGCGGGTGCATAAGCGATAAAGGTGCCGTGATCCGAACTGTTGCGGATACCCGTCTGTGCAGTACCGGTCTTACAGGCAATCGTATAGCCTGTCGAGGCAAAATAGCTGCTGGCCGTACCTGATTTGCCGACGGCAACCATCCCTTTTTTCACATATTGCATCGCAGCGTCGCTCCAATCGACAGTCGCTAAAACCTCCGGGTGGATGACCGTATCGGCCGCGCTGTCAAAGTTGCGCACAGAATGAATAAAGTGCGTCTTATAACGTACGCCGTTATTCGCAATCATCATCGTATACGCCGCTAACTGGATCGGCGTATATGAGCCACGCTGACCAATCGCAAGCTGCAGATAATCGCCCGGCACCCATGCACCACCGATCGCCTTTAAGGATTCCGGCGTTTGCTGAACGCCGGTGGATTCGCCGATTTCGACACCCGTGCGTTGTCCAAACCCATACAACGATAAATAACTAAACAGATTACTCCCCATCATTCGACCGACATCGTAAAAGTAATAGTTGCAGGATTTCTCCAGCGCCCCGACCACTGTCAAATGACGGTGCAGACCCATACAATTCGGCGTGTAGCTGGGGGCATAATACATATACGTTCTAGTACAATCAATGGTCGCGGTCGGCGCGATCTTTCCATCCGTGATCGCCGCTAATGCAACGCCGGGCTTAAAGGTTGATCCGCACGCAAAAGCGCCGTAAAGCGCTCGGTTAAACAAGGGATTATCTTCATTACTAACTAATTCATTATAGTTCTCCGTATAGGAAGAAAGGTCGTAGCTTGGCCAAGACGCACAAACCATAACACCGCCATTTGTAACGTCCAGCATAACGACAGAACCACTTTTAACATCCTTACCTTTACCCTCAATGGCCGTCGCGCGAAGCTCCTTGATCTTTTTGTCCATTGCGTTCTGTGCGGTTTGCTGTAATTTGGAATCGATACTGAGGATCACCGTTTGCCCTGGAGTTGGAGCAATCGTCTCCTCCTCGGAGGTTACTGTACCGCTGGAATTCTTGACCAAGACACGCGCTCCGTCTTGCCCGCGCAAATATGATTCAGCCGCGGCCTCAATGCCGCTCTTGCCGACGATATCGTTATACGAATACCCCTTTTCGGCCAGAGCCTCATACTCTTCCGCGTAAATCGGGCCGACGCTGCCGATGATATGGCACGCCGTCTCGCCGCTGACGTACTCACGCACAGGCACGGTGCTGACATCCACTCCCGGGAACTGAGTGCTATTTTCGAGAATACGGTACATCGTTTCGCTCGTAATATCGCCGGCGAACGTGTAGGGCGTGCGTTGACCGAAGCCCGCGACCGACATATTGTAATGAATGCCGGCCAAATAACGTTGCTCCTGCGCAGAGTAATCCTCCAGCTCATAAAGCTCGATCATCTGACCAATACAGTTATCCGCCGTTGCATAGCTTGCCATACGCAGATAATTCTTCAGCCGTGTTACGCCGGACTCGCGATCCTCAAGAAATGTATAAGGCGCTGAAACGGAAAGCGGCAGGGTGTCATTCCATTCCTCTTCTTGTTCAAGCAGGAGATTGACCAATAAAAGAAGGCAATCGTTCTGATCCTTCAGATTATTGTGCGGAAAATAGTTGTAATCCAGCACAACGGCGTAACTGGTGCGATTAGACACCAGCGGAATCTGGTTGCGATCAAGTATCTCGCCACGGGAGGCAGAGATGGAAATCGTTGTTTTAGTGCCGGCCTCAGCGAGATTAGCATATTCCTCGCCATCGATGATCTGCACCTTAAACAGGCGTATAGAAAAAAGTCCGAAGATGACCGCCATGATGATGAACAGCGCCAACACACGGCGCATACTTAATGCACCGCTCGGTCTATCCATATTCAACACAGCTATCACCTCCAGAAAGGTTGTTGAAAACTTATACGCTTGCGCGTCGACGAACAAACCGCGCAATTAAATAACAAAGCAGATACGTCAGCGGAATCGTCACAAGAGTGTACAGCCCGTTCGGGAGTAACACCTTAAAAAGTATCTCGGATAGGTTTTCTTTTCGAAAGATTGCGTAGCAAAAAAACCATTCCAACAAAACATATAGAAGAACCCCGCTCGAAGAAAGAAGTAAGGCAGTATAGAAATTCGCTCTAAGAAACCATTCAACGAGTAACCCTGCCGCTAAGCCGCACAGCATCAGCAACAATGCGTCAAAACCAAACAGTCGAAAAGAAAATACGCCCCATAAAATGCCGGAAAACACGCCAACTGCCGCTCCCGCGCGCGCACCGCCCAGCACAGCCGTGCAGATGACAAACGCGACGAGTGGAAATGGGCGGGCAAACGACACTGTCGGGAAAATACGTGGTGCGGTCTGCAACAGCAGAACAAGCAAGGTGGACAAGCCGTATAGTAGCCATGGGAGATAGTTTTTCTGCTGAAGTAGTGTCGAAAACGGACTGGAATTCACGCGCGTTTTCATACTCTTCTCCCCTTTGCATCAATTCTCCGTCGAAGAACCCTGTCCATCGAAGGATGTGATCACCATCACTTGCTTTAAGTTATAAATATCCGCAAACAGTTCAACGTTCGCATCCAAGGTCATACCATCGGAGGCGTTGTTGATCTCACGCACACTACCGATAAGCAGTCCGCCCGGATAAATTCCGCCGATACCGGAGGTGACAACGTAATCACCGATCGCAACCCCCGAAGAACGCTCAAGCGTTGTCAGACGAAGCTGCCGCTCGCGCGCCATCGTAACCGTACTTCCCGCTGTGTATCCTGTGTCCGCCGTGCGGCTGATTTGCGCCGATACCTTTATTGCGGGATCAAGCACCGTGCGCACTTTAGAATACGTCAATCCAACTTCGCTCACCACACCAACAAGATCGCCGTTTGGCGAAACAACAGGATCGTTAACCGACACGTCCGCGTTCTTTCCTGCAGAAATCGTAATATTTCCGTAGGTATCCGACGGATCACGCCCAATTACACGACCGGACGAGAAGGTGTAGTCCGAATGCTCCTCGTGTAAACCAAGAATCTCGGTATACCAGTCATTCTGCTGTTTGAGTTCATCGTAATCGACGATCTGCTGGCGTAATTCCGCATTCTCCTTTAACAAAGCGTTAACCTGCTCCTGCAACTCGCCGCCGCCGACAAGGCCACCAAAAAAGCCCGAAATGCCGTTAGAAATACCGGTGACCAACGATTGAAACGGCGTAACGACCGCGCCCGTAATCGTCTGCGGCAAGCTGGCAATCCCGCCGGTAGAGGCGCTATAAATCATAATACCGACCAAAATTAAAGCCACCACAGCCAGAACACGCACAAAAAAGCTTTTAAAAAAGTCTTTCACACCGTTTCACTCCTTCCCGACAAAATACCAAAAAGCGGAAGACAGTCCGTCTTCCGCTTGGCGCATTAGATTCGGCGATTGGCGCGGAAATTGCTGACCATACCGATGTCAAGGCACTTACCCGTGCCGATTGCTACGCAATCAAGCGGGTTCTCCGCAACGTGCACCGGCATACCGGTCTCACGGTTGATGAGCATATCCAGACCACGCAGCAGAGCACCGCCACCGGTCAGCATAATACCGTTCGTGATAATATCCGCGCTCAACTCGGGCGGCGTGCGCTCCAGTGTGGACTTGATCGCATCGACAATCGCACCGACGGGATCGGCCAGCGCCTCACGCACCTCTTCGGCGGAAATCACGATATTCTTCGGCAGACCGTCAACGAGGTTACGACCCTTAACGTCCATCGAGGACTCATTCTCATACGGGAAGGCGGAACCGAGGGTGATTTTCAGTTCTTCCGCTGTGCGCTCACCGATGAGCAGGTTATATTTCTTTTTGATGTAGGAGATGATCGCCTCATCGAAATCATCGCCCGCTACGCGCACCGACTGTGCAGTCACAATGTCGCCCAGCGAGATGACCGCAACCTCAGACGTACCGCCGCCGATATCAACGATCATACAGCCTGCAGCCTCGGAAACCTCCAGACCGGCGCCGATCGCCGCCGCCATCGGCTCGGTGATCAGCTGCACGTCACGCGCACCCGCGTTACGCGCAGCCTCATCAACCGCACGACGCTCTACCTCGGTCACACCCGAGGGAATACACACAATCAAACGGGGACGATGAAACAGCGTGGACTTCAGAGAGCGCTTAATGAAATAGCGCAGCATCGCGGAAGTCACCTCAAAATCCGCGATAACGCCGTCCTTGAGCGGACGAACAGCCGAAATCGAACCGGGAGTACGACCGATCATCTCCTTTGCTTCAGAGCCGACCGCCATCACTTCATCCCTCTTGACATCCACGGCAACAACCGACGGCTCGCGCATCACAATGCCTTTGCCGCGCATAAAAACCAGCGTGTTCGCCGTACCGAGGTCAATGCCGATATCTCGATTCAAAAACATAATCAATCTTCCCTTCCGAAAATTTATCCTTATGGTAATTTCTCATTCATTACATTATTATAACCTGTTTACCGCAAAATCTCAACAACAATTTGAAAAATTTTACAAAAAAGTGGGGTTTTTACGTACAGGGGAATTATTCGCCGCGAAAATCATGCAAAAAGCGTAATAATCGCCCCGCTGGAAGGCCCATCACCGTGTAAAAATCGCCGCAGATCCCTTCGATAAAGCGCATTCCATAGCCTTGGATTCCGTAAGCACCCGCTTTATCCATCGGCTCGCCTGTTGCGACGTATTCTTCGGCTTCTTCGCGGGTCATCGGGAAGAATTTCACCGCCGCAATGTCTGTAAAGCCATCTTCCTTTACAATTTCTTTTGCGTCATTTGTAGCAATCAACCACACGCCTGTCATCACCTGATGTTCCTTCCCCTGTAGGCTCATCAGCATTTCGACAGCGTGTTCTTTCGATTTTGGCTTGCCAAGCATTTTGCCGTCCAGAACAACCATCGTATCCGCGCCGAGGATGATACGATCGGCAAATTGCTCTGCTACCTGCGACGCCTTACTGCGCGCAAGCGCGCGGACAAGTTCTTCTGGTGGAAGATGTTCGGGAGCACATTCGTCCGCCGCGGGACATACATCGAACGGAACGCCGCCGAGCGTAAGGATCTCCCGACGGCGAGGCGAGGCTGATGCTAATATGATCTTATCCTTCATTGCCGTTGTCCTCCACCATCTGAATAACGCGACAACAAAATGCCGCCAGATCATCCAAATTGTTAATCTGTCCGGCCTCACGACGCATCGCCGCCGCGCCACGCAGACCGCTCATATACCACGAAGCGTGCTTGCGCGCCTCAAGCAGCGCTATGCGCTCGCCTTTATATTCTGCAGCGAGCCTTACCTGCCGCATCAGATCGGTCATGCGCTTAGCAATCGTTGGTGGAGGAAGGATACGGTCATGCGTCAGATACGCCTCGATTTGCGCAAACACCCACGGCGCGCCAAGCGCTCCTCTGCCGACCATCACCATATCGCAGCCCGTCTGCTCCAGCATTGCCGCTGCTGATTTCGCGTCAACAACATCGCCGTTGCCGATGACAGGCACTTTAACAGCCGCCTTCACCTGTCGAATAATATCCCAGTCAACGGGAGGCGCATACATCTGATCCCGGGTGCGTCCATGAACGGCGATTGCATCCGCACCGCCTGCTTCACAAGCGCGTGCGACCTCGACGGCGTTGACCGCGTCCTTAGAATAGCCCTTACGGATCTTTACCGTGACGGGTACGTCAACTGCACCTTTTACCGCCTGTACCAGTCGTCGACAAAGCTCAGGGTCGCGCATCAGTGCACTGCCACAGTGGTTACCGACAATCTTTGGCGCAGGACACCCCATATTGATATCGATCCAATCGGGCTTATATTCCAGCGACATCACCGCGGCTTTTGCAAGGATTTCGGGATCGTCACCAAAAAGCTGCACCGCCGCGGGACGGATATCCTCGTCCAACTCCAGAAGCTCCGCACTCTTGCGATCGCCGTAGGTTAGCCCTTTACCGCTAACCATCTCGCCGACAACGAACGCAGCGCCGTAATCCATACACATCCGACGAAACGCCCGATCCGCGACCCCGGCCATCGGCGCGAGCGCGGCGTGCCCCGTAATTTCTACATTTCCGATAAACAAAACGTCATCCGTCCTTCAAATAATCTGCTACAAGTATACACGATTATTTCCGATTTGAACAGCCCTTTTTGACAAAAAACATCCCTTCCGCCGAGACGGAAGGGATATTTTAATCAGTTAGACCTATCAGACATTCTGCGCGTACAGTTCGCCCAGACGCACCAAATGCTCGTAACGAGCCTTGGCGGCCTCCTCGGCCTTATCGAACAGCGCGTCGGCGCGATCCGGGAAGGAACGAGTCAGCGAAGAATAACGAGCTTCGTTCATGATAAAGTCGCGATAACTGGTCGTGGGCTCCTTGCTATCCATAGTGAAGGGGTTCTTACCCTCCGCCTTAGCAGCGGGGTTGAAGCGGAACATATTCCAGTAGCCGCAATCCACGGCCTTCTTCATCTCGGCCTGGCAGTTGACCATACCACCCTTGATGGAGTGCATCTCGCAGGGAGAGTAGCCGATGATCAGCGACGGACCCGGATAGGCCTCGGCCTCGGCAATCGCCTTGATGGTCTGGTTCATATCAGCGCCCATAGCGATCTGCGCGACGTAGATGTAGCCGTAGCTCATCGCGATCTCAGCGAGACTCTTCTTGGCAATCGCCTTACCGGCAGCGGCGAACTGCGCCACTTGACCGATGTTGGACGCCTTGGAGGCCTGACCGCCGGTGTTAGAGTACACCTCGGTATCGAAGACCATCACGTTGACATCCTCACCAGAAGCCAGCACGTGGTCCAGACCACCGAAGCCGATGTCGTACGCCCAGCCGTCGCCGCCGAAGATCCACACGGACTTCTTGGACAGGAATTCCTTATCAGCAAGGATCGCAGGAGCGGTCGGGCAGCCGGCAGTAGCGGCCTTCTCCAGCTCAACGATCAGCGCGTTGGTCGCAGCGGTGTTCTTCGCACCGTCTTCAGCGGTGTTCAGATACTCCTCAGCAGCCGCCTTAAACTCAGCAGACGCCTTGTCGGAAGCAGCCATCTCCTTGACCTGCTCGATCAGACGAGCGCGGACGGCCTTCTGGCCGAGGTACATACCGAAGCCGTGCTCAGCGTTGTCCTCGAAGAGGGAGTTCGCCCAAGCAGGGCCGAAGCCCTTCGCATCGGTGGTGTACGGAGAGGTAGCAGCAGGGCCACCCCAAATGGAGGAGCAACCGGTAGCGTTGGAGATATACATACGATCGCCGAACAGCTGAGTGATTAGACGAGCATAAGCGGTCTCAGCACAACCTGCGCAGGAGCCGGAGAACTCAAGCAGCGGCTTTTTGAACTGGCTGGCGATCACGGTGTTGCCGCAAACCTCGGGCTTCTCGGAAACCTTCTCAACGCAGTAGTCGAAGACTTCCTGCTGAGCGGCCTGGCTATCCTGAGCGACCATCGTCAGAGAGTTGGTCGGGCAGACACCGACGCAGACGCCACAACCCATACAATCCAGCGGAGAAACCGCGAGAGTGTAGGTGTAGTTGGTCTTCACGACGGGCTTAGCATGCTTCTTCATCGCCTCGGGAGCCGCCGCAACTTCCTCATCGCTCATCGCGAAGGGACGAATGGTGGCATGGGGGCAAACGAAGGAGCAACGGTTACACTTAACACAGGTGTCGGGATTCCACTCGGGAACCATCACGGCAACGCCGCGCTTCTCATAAGCGGAAGCACCCTGCTCGAAGGTACCGTCAGCGTGGTCGATGAAAGCGGAAACAGGCAGACTGTCGCCGTCCATCTTGCCAACGGGCTTCATGATGTTATCAACCATCTTAACCAGCTTAGCAGGACCATTCTCAGACTCAACAACAACGTTGTCCTCAGCGGTCGCCCAAGCGGCAGGCACATCGATCTTCACGAACGCGGTAGCGCCGGCATCGATCGCCTTGTGATTCATCTCAACGATATCCATACCCTTCTTAGAGTAGGACTTGGTGGCAGCATCCTTCATATACTGGATGGCCTCGGCCTGCGGCATAACGTTCGCCAGCGTGAAGAACGCAGACTGCAGGATGGTGTTGGTACGCTTGCCCATACCGATCTCAATCGCCAGGTCGATGGCGTTGATGGTGTAGAGCTGGATGTTGTTCTTCGCGATGTAGCGCTTCGCCTCAGCAGGCATGTGCTTGTCGAGTTCCTCGGCGCTCCACTGGCAGTTGATCATAAAGACACCGCCGGGCTTAACATCATTGACCATCTTGTAGCCCTTGAGAACATAGGACGGGTTGTGGCAAGCCACGAAGTCCGCCTTGTTGACGTAGTAGGGGCTCTTGATCGGCTTATCGCCAAAGCGCAGGTGGCTGATGGTGATACCGCCGGTCTTCTTGGAGTCGTACTGGAAGTACGCCTGCACATACTTATCGGTGTGGTCGCCGATGATCTTGATGGAGTTCTTGTTCGCGCCGACGGTACCGTCGCCGCCCAGACCCCAGAACTTGCACTCGATGGTGCCTTCAGCAGCGGTGTTGGGCGCTTCCTTCTCCTCGAGGGAGAGGCCGGTTACGTCGTCCACGATACCGATGGTGAACTGCGCCTTGGGCGCGTCCTTAGCCAACTCGTCGTACACAGCGAACACGCTGGAAGGAGGCGTATCCTTGGAACCCAGACCATAGCGGCCGCCAATGATACGGATGTCGCCACGGCCCTGCGTCGCCAGAGCGGTAACAACGTCCAGATACATGGGCTCGCCCAGAGCACCGGGCTCCTTGGTGCGATCGAGAACCGCAATCTTCTTAACCGTCGCAGGGATAGCCGCAGACAGTCTGTCCGCACAGAAGGGACGATACAGACGGCACTTCACCAGACCGACCTTCTCACCCTTGGCGACCATATAGTCGATAACCTCTTCGATCACGTCGCAGATGGAGCCCATCGCAATGATGACGCGCTCAGCATCGGGAGCACCGTAGTAGTTGAAGAGCTGATAGTCAGTACCCAGCTTCTCGTTGACCTTGCCCATATACTCCTCAACGATCGCAGGGATCGCATCATAGTACTTGTTGCAGGCCTCACGATGCTGGAAGAAGATGTCGCCGTTCTCGTGAGAACCGCGCATCACGGGACGCTCGGGGTTGAGCGCGCGCTTGCGGAACTCAGCGACAGCGTCCATATCGCACATTTCCTTAAGGTCTTCATAATCCCAGACCTGGATCTTCTGGATCTCGTGAGAGGTGCGGAAACCATCAAAGAAGTTGATGAAAGGCACGCGGCCCTTGATGGTCGCCAAGTGCGCAACAGCACCCAGGTCCATAACCTCCTGCGTGTTGGTCTCGGCCAGCATCGCAAAACCGGTCTGACGGCAAGCCAAAACGTCGGAGTGATCGCCGAAGATGTTCAGCGCGTGAGAAGCCACCGTACGGGCAGACACGTGGAACACGCAGGGCAGCAGCTCACCCGCGATCTTGTACATATTGGGGATCATCAGCAACAGACCCTGAGACGCCGTGTAAGTGGTGGTCAGCGCACCAGCGTTCAGAGAGCCGTGCACGGTACCGGCGGCACCCGCCTCAGACTCCATCTCGGACACCTTAACGGTCGTACCGAAGATGTTCTTCAGACCGGCGGCAGCCCACTGGTCCACATAGTCGGCCATGGGGCTGGAAGGGGTGATCGGATAGATGCCCGCAACCTCGGTAAACGCATAGGACACGTGAGCCGCAGCGTTGTTACCGTCCATGGTCTTAAACTTTCTTGCCATAGATATGTCCTCCTTTTGGGAATATAATATTGGTCTTTATGCACGGGATCACAAAACCCCGACACACCACCATATATATTAACACACTTGATTTATATTGTAAAGGGCAAAATCGCGAAATTTTTAACAAAAAACCGATTTTCAGGGTAACAACTGCTCGATAACGGATAATAATTCGGCAAGGTCGGCTGCAATGGCCGTCGCACCCGCTGTTTCCAGTTCCTCGTGTGACCCATAGCCGTACAACACGCCGATGGAAGGAAGACTGTTTTGCCGCGCGCCCTCAATGTCGTATTTGCGGTCGCCGATCATAACGGCATTTTTAGCACAAATTTCGGGATAGCGTTCACGCAGATAAGCGATCACCGACGCCTTTGTTGGGCGACTCTCGTCCAGCGTGTTTCCTGCTACAAAGGCAAAGTATTTATCCAAGGAAAAATGTTGCAGAATTTGTATGGTAAATTCCTCCGGCTTCGAGGTGGCAATCAGCAAGGTGTAGCCTTTTCTCTGCAAGCTTTCAAGCAACGCTGCTATGCCGTCGTACGGGACGTTTTCGAACATTCCCCTATCCCCAAAATACGTCCGGTAGTGCGCCAGAGCCTCCTCTGCCTGAGCGGGCGACAACCCGTGATAACGCATAAAGGAATCCGTCAACGGCGGACCGATATACGGATACAATTCCCGCCGCTCCTTGATGGTAATGCCGAACTTATCCAGCGCATACATAACGGAGTTGGTGATCCCCTCGCCGGGATCGGTTAAGGTTCCGTCAAGATCAAACAACAGATACTTTTGTTGCATCGGTTCACGCCCCTTCCTTCCGATATCATACCATATTCTCCGGCGTGGTGCAACGATGAAATCATTCTTGCATAATCCTTAGGAATATGGTATAATTTATTTGTATGTAATTGTGCGTACGAAAGGAGATTTTATTATGGAATACGTCATCAGCATTATCGT
The DNA here is from genome assembly GCA_904501705.1 of Clostridiaceae bacterium. Lineage (GTDB taxonomy): Bacteria > Bacillota > Clostridia > Oscillospirales > Acutalibacteraceae > UBA5905. Next base: position 24,261 of record CAJGCA010000001.1, read on the forward strand.
TCTCATTCTCATCGTCCTTCTCTGCAACCTTCGCGTTGTACCGCAGGCGCACGAGTATGTCACCGAGTTCCTCGGAAAATACCGCTGCACCTGGGGCGCCGGTCTGCACCTGAAGGTCCCCTTCTTCGAGCGTGTCGCAAAAAAGATCACGCTAAAAGAGCAGGTGCTCGACTCCCCTCCCCAGCCTGTGATCACGAAGGATAACGTCACGATGCAGATCGACACGGTCGTGTATTACCGTATTTTTGATGCCAAGCTGTACACCTATGGTGTTGTCAACCCGATCAACGCTCTCGCCAACCTCACCGCGACGACCCTGCGTAACCTCGTCGGCGAACTGGAGCTTGACGGCACCCTCACTTCCCGTGACACCATCAACGGCAAAATGACTGCCATCCTCGACGATGCCACCGATCAGTGGGGCATCAAGGTCGGGCGCGTGGAACTCAAGAACATCATCCCGCCGAAAGAAATCCAGATGGCGATGGAAAAACAGATGAAGGCTGAGCGCGACCGCCGCGAGACCCTGCTGCAAGCAGAGGGTCACAAGGCCGCCGCCATCACCCGCGCTGAAGGTGAAAAGCGTGCAGCGATCCTGGCCGCTGAAGGCGAGCGCGACGCCTGTATCGCCCGCGCCGAAGGCGAAGCGAAAGCCGTTATGCTCGCCCGCCAGGCAGAAGCGGAAGGTATCCGTATGCTGCGCGAGGCCGGCGCGGACGCGGCCGTGCTGGAACTCAAGAAATATGAAGCCCTCGTCCGTATGGCGGACGGTCGCGCCTCCAAAATCATCGTCCCCACCGACACGGTCAACGCTGTTAAGCGAGACGTGATGTTCAGCGAAGCCTCCGGTCTCGGTGATTCTACCGCTCCCGATCTGTCCCCCGATCCGGTCGTTAAAAAGCACGATCCCTGTTGCGATGAATAACCCCTACACGCAAAAGGAGAATTTATAAAATGAAACTGAATTACAAGCGGACATTTCTTGTCGGTCTTGCATTCCTCTCCATCTCAGCGTTCTGGCAGATGTACGATGGTGTCATTCCGAAGATTCTGACCGGTACTTTCGGCATCGGCGAAACAATATCGGGCGCCATCATGGCCGCGGACAACGTGCTGGCACTGTTTCTTCTTCCCTTCTTCGGATCGCTGTCTGATAAGTGCAACACCCGCATCGGTCGTCGTATGCCGTTCGTCCAGTACGGCACCATCGCCGCTGTGCTGCTGATGCTCACTCTGCCACTCATTGATAAAAGCTACGCCGCCGCTCCCGCGGAATGGAAGTTAATTGCTTTCATCATCGTTTTGGGTGTCTTGCTTATCACGATGGGCACCTACCGCTCTCCCGCGGTTGCGCTGATGCCTGACGTGACGCCCAAGCCCCTGCGTAGTAAGGGCAATGCGGTCATCAACCTGATGGGCGCTGCCGGCGGTATTCTGTACCTGATCGTTTCCAGCGTGCTGTACTCCAACAAGCGTATCGGCAACGTGGAACACGTCGATTATTTTCTGCTGTTTGCGGTCGTGGCAGGCATTATGGCTGTCGCCGTGCTGGTGCTGCGACTGACCGTCAACGAACCGAAGCTGGTCGCCGAGGCTAAGCAGTATGACACCGACGAAGCCGAGGTCACCGAAACCACGGCGAAGGAAAAGCTCGCAAAGCCCGTCGTCAAGAGCCTTGTTTTCCTGCTGATCTCGGTGTTTTTGTGGTTCTTCGGCTACAACGGCATTACAACCTGGTTTACCACCTTTGCGGGTCAGGCTTGGGGTATGGCTCTCGGCGATGCCAGCCTTTGCCTGACGATTGCCACGGCCGGTGCGATTGTTTCGTATATCCCGATCGGGCATCTCTCCGCAAAGATCGGTCGTAAAAAATCCATCCTGCTCGGCACGGCGGTGCTCGCAAGCTGCTTTGCTGCCGCCTATCTGTACACCCTGTACGCCAACAGCTTTTCGCCTATTCTGTACCTGATTTTTATTCTGGTTGGCTTCTCCTGGGCGGCGATCAGCGTCAACTCCCTGCCGATGGTCGTCGAGATGTGCCATCTGTCGGACGTCGGCCGTTTCACCGGATACTACTACACCTTCTCGATGGCGGCGCAGACCATCACCCCCATCGCAGCCGGCGCATTGCTTGAAAACGTGAGCTACAAGGTACTGTTTCTGTATTCCGCGCTGTTCGTTGCCGCGTCCTTTGTTACGATGCTATTCGTACGCCACGGCGACACTGTCGCCCCGACCAAGAAGTCTCTGCTGGAGAACTTCGATACCGAGGATTGATCCATGGTAACTGTGTATATTCTGCTCGGCTTAGTCGTATTGGTGGCGTGCCTATTCTTGTATGCCATCGCCCCGCGGCGTCGTCGCAATAGCGAGCCGTTCAACCGCACGTTTTTCGCACACCGAGGCCTGCATACCGAGGATGGCGAGGCTCCCGAAAACTCCCTCGCCGCCTTTGAAAGAGCAAAGAAGGCAGGTTTTGGTGTCGAATTTGACATCCAATTCACCGCCGATCGACAGATTGTCGTCTTCCACGACAAGGACTTATCCCGTATGTGCGGTGTTAATAAGCGTGTTGACGCGCTTACCTATGAGGAACTCCAATTGTTAACGCTTCAAGGCGGCAACGAGCACATCCCACTGCTTACGGACGCACTCGAGCTGCTCGGCGACACGCCTGTTCTCTGCGAAATCAAAAGCTATGGTGCCAACAATGACACCTCGCTGTGCGCTGAAGCGTGGCCTCTGCTCGAGAAATATAAAGGGCCGCTGTGCATTGAGTCCTTCAATCCGTTTATGGTACAGTGGTTTCGTAAGAACCAGCCGCAGGTCATACGCGGCATCCTCTCCACTTGCTACGACGACGTTGACGAGGTAAACTTTTGGCAAGGCGTTGCTCTCGGCGCGCTATTAACCAACTTCCTCACCAAACCGGATTTTATTGCGTACGACTACAAATACCGAAACAAATTCGCTTTTAAGTTTTGCCGTTCCCTATTCCGCCCAATGACCGTCGCTTGGACGATCACTGACAAAGAGCAGGAAGCGACTGCACTTAAAAAATTTGACACCTGCATTTTTGAACAGTATTATCCAAGACGTTGATTATTCATTGAGGAGGAACTATTTTGAAAAAAATCCGCATTGCTATGAGCGCCATTCTGTGCTTTACTCTGTTGAGCGGTTGTTCAATCGACATCACCGTTCGTGATGAGAACGGTAGTAGCATCGCCATCCCTGACGGTGTGGATTCAGCGATTGAAAATGCCTTTTCTAATGTTATGAATACATCTTCCAGCAAAGAAGGATCCTCAACAACACAAAGCACAGCCGCTACGGGGGAAAGCAAAACATCCGACGGCGCTGCATCTACTACCTCAACTGTTAATGCCCCATCAAAGGCTACCAATTCAACTACATCTACGCAAAAGACACCTTCTGTTCAACAGAACATCCCTGCTTCGTCAAAGTATATCACCGGCATATCCATCAACAAAATGCCGAATAAGACGACCTATATCTCCGGCGACCAACAGCTTAACACTACCGGTCTGACAATTAACCGCTTATACAGCGACGGATCAAGCGATACTATAAGCAGTGGCTTCAGAGTCATGGGCTTCAACACGAGAAATCCCGGCACAAAAAAGTTGACAATTGTATATGAGCACGAAAACGGCTCGGTATTAACCTGTGAGTACTCCATTAATGTCAAAAAGAAACAGCACGACACACCGAATATTGAAAACAAATTCCATCACGATAAAGAGAACGAAGTTCTAAAGCTAATCAACGAGGTACGTAAAAAGGCCGGCCTCAATGAACTTAAGATGGATAACGGCAAGATGATGAATGCTGCCGACATCCGCGCTAAAGAGATTACGATTGACTTTGAGCACGAACGCCCCGACCATGACAAATGGGACACTGTATACGATGAAGAGGGTGCCAGCTATAATACACGCGGAGAAAACCTCGGTAAAAATGCCATTCCCACTGACGAAAACTCTGTCGTGCAAGGCATCTTTGACGCTTGGATGAACTCTACTGAGCACAAAAAGAATATTTTGAACCCTGCCTTCACGCATGTCAGCATCGCCTGTCTCGAACACAAAGGACACTTCTACTGGGTGCAGTTATTCGGCGCAAACGGGTAACTCGGATTATTTTTAGGATTTTAAAAAAACTTTTAAAAAGCCCTTGACAAACCGATCTTCTCGCGTTATAATTCTATTCGTTCCGCGGCGATCAGCCGAGAACACAATAGAATATGCGGATATGGCGGAATTGGCAGACGCGCTAGATTCAGGTTCTAGTCGGGGCAACTCGGTGGAGGTTCAAGTCCTCTTATCCGCACCAAAAACAAAGAACCCAACCATTTGGTTGGGTTCTTTGTTTTTGGTGTATGGTAAGAAACGACGCAGATGTTACCTTGTTTTTTGCAAAAAAATAATAATCTTCTTCCCATTATTTCTATAAGTAGTATTATTGACAACATGATATTGTGTATGGTAAAATTATTGAGTATGTTTTTTGGAAAATACAATCCTTGAGGTTGTCTTTTTAATATATCTGAACAGGAGAATACTATGGAAGAGAAAAAAGAATTTCAGCCGTATATTCCTGCCAACAAGGTCACACCCGAACTGACGGTAACGTCGGTCATTATGGGCATCCTGCTGGCGGTTATATTCGGTGCCGCGAACGCCTACCTTGGTCTTCGCGTCGGTATGACGGTGTCGGCTTCTATCCCCGCTGCCGTTATCGCGATGGGAGTCATTCGCGTTATTATGCGCAAGAACTCCATCCTCGAAAGCAACCTCGTGCAGACCATCGGCTCTGCCGGTGAATCCCTTGCCGCTGGTGCAATCTTCACCCTTCCCGCTCTGTATCTGTGGGCACGTGAAGGCGTGATGGAAAAGCCCGGTCTCGTTGAGATCACCCTCATCGCCCTCATCGGCGGTCTGCTCGGCGTGTTCTTCATGGTGCCGCTGCGCAATGCGCTCATCGTACGCGAGCACGGCACTCTGCCCTATCCCGAAGGACAGGCCTGCGCCGAAGTGCTGCTCGCCGGCGAAAAAGGCGGCGCTAACGCCTCCACCGTATTCGCGGGTATGGGCTTTGCTGCGCTGTTCAAGTTTATCATCGACGGCCTGAAGCTTGTGCCGAGCGAGGTCAACCTGCGCGGTTCTCTGAAGAACTACCCCGGTACGATCGGCACGCAGATCTACCCCGCCGTGATGAGCGTCGGTTACATCTGCGGCCCCCGCATCTCGTCCTATATGTTCGCGGGCGGCATCATCAGCTGGGTTATTCTCATCCCGCTGATCGTGCTGTTTGGCGGTAATATGCTGATGTACCCCGGCACCGAGACCATCGGCGAGATCTTCGCCGCGAGCGGCGCCGAAGGCATTTGGAGCACCTACATCCGCTACATCGGTGCGGGTGCTCTGGCTGCAGGCGGTATCATCAGCCTGATCAAGTCTCTGCCGCTCATCGTACGCACCTTCCGCGATGCCATCAAGGGCTTCTCGGTCTCCTCCGGCGCGAGCGCCGCTCGTACCGAGCAGGATATCAACCTCAAGATCGTGCTCATTGCCATCCTTGTCCTGACACTGGCCGTATGGCTGGTGCCTGCGATCCCTGTGTCGCTGATCGGCGCGATCATCGTGGTCATCTTCGGCTTCTTCTTCGCGACCGTTTCTTCCCGCATGGTCGGCTTGGTCGGTAGCAGTAACAACCCCGTTTCGGGTATGGCGATTGCAACGCTGCTCATCGCCACGCTGATCCTCAAGCTCACCGGCGAAGCCGGTGCGGACGGTATGCAAGCAGCAATCGCCATCGGCTCGATTATCTGCATCGTCGCAGCGATCTCCGGCGACACCTCGCAAGACCTTAAGACCGGTTATCTGCTCGGCGCGACGCCGAAAAAGCAGCAGATCGGCGAGGTCATCGGTGTTGTCGCATCGGCGCTGGCAATCGGCGCAACCCTCAACCTGCTGGATAGCGCTTGGGGCTTTGGCTCTGCCGAGCTTGCTGCTCCGCAGGCGACGCTGATGAAGATGGTCATTGAAGGCATTATGAGCGGCAACCTGCCCTGGGGTCTGATCCTCATCGGTGTGTGTCTGGCGGTCGTTGTCGAGATCCTCGGCATCCCGGTTCTGCCCGTTGCCATCGGTATCTATCTGCCCGTACAACTCAACGCCTGCATTATGGTCGGCGGTGTCATCCGTTGGTTCTTCGATAAGATGAAGGAGGGTGACAACAAAGAGCAGACGGTCAGCAACGGTATCCTCTTCTGCTCCGGTATGATCGCGGGTGAAGGCTTGGTCGGCATTCTGCTGGCCATCCTCGCGGTGTTCGGTGTTGGCGAGCTACTGGATCTGTCCGGCAAGCTCAACCTGCCTGAATGGGCTGCCACCATCGGCTCGGTGATCGTTTTCGCACTGATCATCCTCTCTCTGCTCGCTTTCACCATCTGGAAAAAGCAGCCGAAGAAGACGGAAGAATAATATGAAGAAAAAACCGATCATCATCCCCGAGAACTATCTGGAACGTATCCCCTGCCGTCCCGCATCCATCCCTTGGACGACGGACAACGCGGGAATCGTAACGCTCGAGATCGAAAACGCCGGTTGGGCGAATCGACTAGCGCAAAAGCTGTTTGGTCGCCCGAAAACCAGCTACATCCATCTGGATACGATGGGAAGCTTTGTCTGGCCGTTGCTGGATGGTGAAAAGAGCATCACCGAACTCGGCAAGCTCGTCGACGAGCATTTTGGCGAAGAAGCTCATCCGCTGTATGAGCGGCTGGCACGCTATTTCCAGATTCTCGACAGCTACCACTTCATCGAGTGGAAATAACAAACGAAAAAGCGGAGAGCAATACGCTCTCCGCTTTTTGCTATTGTTATAAGCTCTTCAGAATCTCGCAAACATAGCGATAAACGCGCTCGACGGAAGAAATCGACAGCCGCTCGCGGCAGGTGTGGATATCCTGCATATCGGGGCCGATGGACACGGCGTCAAGACCGGGCAGTTTATCGCACAGATAGCCGCACTCAAGACCTGCATGAATTGCGACAACCTTCGCCTGAGAGCCGTACATCCTCTTCCAAACCGCGCACATCGTGTCGCGCAGACGAGACTCCTTGCAATATTCCCACGCAGGATAATCGCCGCTTGATTCGCAACGGCCGCCACAGGATTGCGCGACCGTCTTCACACGCGCGAGCAACGCCGCTTTCTCTTCGCCGACGCTGCTGCGCAGACCAAAGCTCGCCTTGACCGCGTCGCCCTCTGTCTTGAGAATTCCAAGATTGAGCGAGGTCTGCACCAAGCCGTCGATCGACTCGCTCATCGAGATAATGCCGTTCGGCACTGTTGTCAGAAACTCCACAACACGCCGCGTGGCTTCATCAGTCATCGTATAATTCTCCGCGATCGCGTGCTCGACCGTCACCGTTAGGTTAGAATCCCCCTCAATACGATGCTCCTGTGCATAGGCTGCGCCAAACGGGGTGATATCCTTCGTCGCGGCAAGCACACAGGTCGTCTTGCACGGTATGGCGTTATCTTTCTGACCTCCTTCAATGCGGACGATGCGATAGGTCTCCAGCGTTTGCAGGAACTGCCCCATCACGACATTGGAATTGAGACGCCCCTTGTCGATCTCGACGCCGGAATGACCGCCCTGCAGTCCATCAACCGTAATCTTATAGGTGTTCCAGTAATTGTAGATACGCTCGATCGGCAGAGCGACATCAGCGCGCAAACCGCCCGCGCAGCTAACCGTCAGTACGCCCTCTTCCTCAGAATCAATATTAATGAGCAAACGTCCATCCAAGGCTGCACCATCCAAGCCAGCAGCACCCAAGAGACCGATCTCCTCATCGACAGTAAGCAGCACCTCGAGCGGCGGATGCGGCAAGTCGTCCGCATCTAGAATCGCCAACGCCATCGCCACCGCAATACCGTCGTCGCCGCCAAGAGTCGTGCCCTCGGCAAACAGCCAATCGCCGTCGACTGCGAGCTCCAGTCCATCTTTCTCGAAATCAATGGTGCAGTCTGGCGCTTTCTCGCAAACCATATCTAAATGCCCTTGGAGAATGACGGCGGGATGATCCTCATAACCGGCTGTTGCGGCTTTCTTGATAATCACATTGCCGAGCGTGTCCTGCACATGAGCAAGGCCGTGCGCCTCGGCGAATGCCACGCAGTAGGCGCTGATCGCGGCGGTGTTCCCAGAGCCGTGCGGGATCGCCGCGAGTTCCTCAAAATAATGAAATACCCGTTCAGGTTGTAATCCAGCTAATTTATTCATCGTGACCCTCCGTTTACGGTTGCTGGATGTATTGTACCACAAAACCCTGCAATATACAAGAGAAAAAGCCGAATGCAAAACTGCATTCGACTTTTTCTTGCATTATCTTAATACATACCGTCCATTCCGGCACCCGCGGGCGGCGCGGGCGGCAGGGGCTCCTTCTTGTCGGCAACCAGCGACTCGGTGGTCAGCACCATTGCCGCGACGGACGCCGCATTCTGCAGAGCCGAACGGGTAACCTTCGTCGGGTCGACGATACCCGCCGCGAACATATCCACAAACTCCTCGGTGGCGAAGTTGTAGCCGTAGTTCTTCTTGTCAGCGGTGCGGATCTTGTCGATGATCACGCTTCCCTCGAGACCCGCGTTGAGCGCGATCTGACGAACGGGCTCCTCAAGGGACTTGAGTACGATCTGAACACCTGTCTTCTCATCGCCCTCCGCCGTCTCCAGCATCGGGAGCAGCACCTTGGAAGCATTGATGAGCGCCACGCCGCCGCCGACGACGAGACCCTCTTCAACAGCCGCCTTAGTGGCAGCCAGCGCGTCTTCGATGCGCAACTTCTTCTCCTTCATCTCGATTTCGGTCGCTGCGCCGACCTTAATGACCGCAACACCGCCGGCGAGCTTCGCCAAGCGCTCCTGCAGCTTCTCACGGTCGAAGTCGGACGTGGTGGTCTCGATCTGCGAACGGATCTGCGCCACGCGCGCCTTGATCATATCGCTGTCACCCATGCCGTCAACGATGACCGTGTTCTCCTTGGTCACCTTAACCTGACGAGCGCGACCAAGCTGCATAATCGAGGTCTCTTTAATATCCAGACCGAGCTCCTCGGAGATCACCTGACCGCCGGTGAGGATCGCGATATCCTGCAGCATCTCCTTGCGGCGATCACCAAAGCCGGGGGCCTTGACTGCGACACAGGTGAAGGTGCCGCGCAGACGGTTGACGATGAGCGTTGACAGCGCCTCGCCCTCAACATCCTCCGCGATGATAACCAGCTTCTTGCCGGACTGCAGGATCTGCTCGAGCAGCGGCAGAATGTCCTGAATGTTGGAGATCTTACGATCGGTGATGAGCAAATACGCGTCGTCGATGACCGCTTCCATCTTATCGGTATCGGTGACCATATAAGGCGTAATATAGCCTCGGTCAAACTGCATGCCCTCAACAACCTCGGTGTAGGTATCCGCTGTCTTGGACTCTTCGACGGTAATCACGCCATCCGCAGAGACCTTCTCCATCGCCTCAGCGATAAGCTGACCGATGACCGCATCACCCGCAGAGATGGTCGCCGCAGAGGCGATATCCTCGGTGCCGCTGACTTTCTTAGAGTTAGCCTTGACCTCCTCCACAACAGCGTTTACCGCCGCCTGAATGCCCTTCTTGACGCCCATCGGGTTCGCACCCGCGGCAACGTTCTTCATACCCTCGCGGATAAGCGCCTGCGCGAGCAGGGTCGCGGTGGTGGTGCCGTCGCCCGCCACGTCATTAGTCTTGATCGAGACCTCTTTGACGAGCTGTGCGCCCATATTCTCGAACGCGTTGTCCAGCTCGATCTCCTTGGCGATGGTAACACCGTCGTTGGTGATGAGCGGAGCGCCGAACTTTTTATCCAGCACCACGTTGCGACCACGCGGGCCGAGGGTGATCTTCACGGTGTTGGCGAGCTGATCCACACCGGCCTGCAGGGCCTTGCGGGCGTCTTCGCCGTACAGAATTTCTTTTGCCATAATTACTCTACCTCCAAATATTGTCTGAACCGAACGATATCTTTATTCAACGATCGCAAGAATATCATTCTGGCGAACGATGGTGTACTCCACGTTGTCCAGTTTCACTTCCGTGCCACCATAACGGGAGATCAGCACCTTATCGCCGATCTTGACGTACATCGTGACCTCCTTGCCCTCGACATTACCGCCGGGGCCAACAGCGATCACTTCCGCCACCTGGGGCTTCTCCTTCGCCGCACCGGCGAGGATAATGCCACTCTTGGTGGTCTCCTCAGCTTCGACAAAGCGCAGAACCACACGGTCTGCCAACGGTTTAATAGACATAAGTAAGCCTCCTAAATAATATTACCAAACAAAAGTTAGCACTCTCCTATCTCGAGTGCTAACTCTATTGTACCCCATTTTTTTGAAAAATCAAGTATATTTTGGAACATTTTTCATTTTTTAAAAAATTGTTCATAAAGCAGATGCAACAAACGCCCCATCGATGACCTCGTGTGCCGCCTTTTTCGCCTCGACAACCGCCGCAGGGACGACAAAACGATAGGCGCTCGGTAAGATGGTAAACGACATCTTGTTGGAACAGGCACATTCGCCGTCAACCGTGCAGTAGGTGTCTTTTTTTGCGGTGACGGACATCGCTGTGCCGCGAATGTGCTCACAATAGGATAAATCGTCATAGTTGCCCGCTTTGTATTTCTTAAGGAAAGGCAACACACGGAAGCGACTAATCTTCTTGACCAGCACAAAATCCAGTAAGCCGTCATCCTCAATCGCGTGCGGCGCGCCGCGGTAGCCGCCGCCGTAATACTGCCCGTTCGCCGCCAATGCAAGGAAATACTTGTCGCTTCGCTCGACCGTGCCGTTCTCGCTCTCGATAACGATATTCATTTCATCCCCGATCGGATGACAAAATACGTCCACAATCGCGAGATTGTACGCGAGCGAGCCACTCACGCCGGGCAGGTGCTTATAGCGGTTCATCTTTGCCGCTACCTTAGCGTCCATACCGATCGCCGCAATGTTGAGCGACAACTTCCCATCACAGTCGACAGCATCCACAGGAATCGCTACGCCCTCAATGAGCGCGGGCAGATCAAGGAAAACATCACTACCGCCAAACGTTCGCACGTAGTCGTTACCGGAGCCGCAAGGAACGACCGTCAGTTCGGCATCGCCGCCCTGCGGCATGCCGCTCGCCGTCTCCTGCAAGGTTCCGTCCCCTCCGCAGGCGTACAGTCGCACGCGATCCCCTTTGGCGCATTCTTCCTGCGCGATACGGGTGGCAGCGCCTACCGCATCAGTTAAACGGATGCAATACTCTTCTTCAGGGTGAGCGGAGAAATATGTTACGATCTGCTCGCGAAGAGACAGAGCAAATTGCTTTTTCCCCGCACATGGATTGAGAATGAATACGTGACGCATACGACACGCCTCCTTTTAACGATCCTTATTTATAATACATATAAAGCTGACATTTCAGCATACCGTTATAGAGCTTGCGGCGTTTATCTGCGGGACGACCGAACAGCTCCTCGAACTGTTCGTGCGGACTGATGATCGCATAACTCCAACCGGCTTTTGGTGCAAACACCTTACCCATCACGCGGTAAAGTTCTTCCGCCGCCTTTACGTCCAGCAGTCGCTCGCCGTACGGCGGGTTGCACAGCACCGTGCCGCTGTCACCATCGGGCACAAACGAACGGATATCCGTCTGCGCGGTGGATATACAACTCCCTACACCCGCTTTTTGCGCGTTCTCTTTCGCTAATTTCAGCACCTCAGCGTCAATATCTCCACCTCGTGCCGCAAAGGTCACATCGCGCTCGAATTCCCGTGCACGCGTACGCTCCTGTTTCCAAACATCCTCCGGAATGCTACCCCAATGCATCGCCGAGAAACCTCGACGAATACCCGGTGCAATACCCTTGGCCGCGAGCGCCGCCTCAATTATCAGGGTTCCCGAACCGCAGCAGGGATCACAGACAAGCTGTGCGCGCCGCGCGCGGGTCACATCGACGATCGCCGCCGCCAGCGTTTCTTTGATCGGCGCGCCGCCGGCGACTGTGCGATAACCACGCTTGTGCAATCCGGCGCCGCTGGTATCCAACATCAGCGTCGCCTCATCCTTTAGTATCGTGAACTGCACTTGACATTTACAGCCCGTTTCATTGAGAAAACGCGTATCGTATGCATCGCGCAGATGTTCCACGATCGCCTTTTTGATGATCGACTGGCAGTCGGGAACGCTGTGGAGCTTAGAATTGAGCGACCATCCCTTCACAGGGAACGCATCTGCACGACCGATCCAACGTTCCCACGACAGCGCGCGCACGCCTTCGAACAGCTCATCGAAAGACCGCGCGGCAAACCGGCCGAGCACAATCAGAATTCGTTCAGCATAACGCGAGGAGATATTCGCCCGCGCAAGCATCGACAGATCACCGTTAAACAGCACCCGTCCGTTCTCGGGGCGAACATTCTCCGCGCCCATGCGGCGTAACTCATCGCCCAATATTCCCTCAATGCCAAACAGGCACGGAGCGCAAAATTCGATCAATTCCATAATCCCGTTCCTTTTCTCATCACACGCGCGGCACACAACCGCACTTAAACAGCAAGAAAGGGAACACATTTTCTCCGACGGAGAAAAGGCGGTCCCTTTCAAAATGATCCGGATTTTTATTGGCCGCCGCGGGGCGTCTTGCGGGCAAATCCGCCGTGCTTGCTATCCATCGAACGCTTGATGTCGGAAAACTTCTCGTCGCTGGTAGCCTTAAAGCGGCTCATCATATCCTCAAAGTTCTCGCTGCGAGAGGAAGAAGAGTTCCATTCAAAGTTATCAGGGCGACCGGAAAACGTCTGGCGACGCGGTGCAACAGTGCGCGGTGCAGGCGGCGACGCTTTCTTCATTGAAAGGCTGATCTTACCACCCTCACCAATGCTAAGCACCTTCACCTTGACAGTCTGTCCCTCAGTGATAAAGTCTCGGATCTCCTTGACGTATGTAGAAGCCACCTCGGAAATATGGACCATACCGGTCTTCTTTTCCGGGAGCTCGACGAACGCACCAAACTTGGTAATACCGGTAACTTTACCCTCTAATACCGCTCCAACCTCTAACTGCATAGACTTCCAAAATCCCCCTAGGTCAATTTACGAACTGATATACCTGATCGTACGGACCGATATAGCCGTCCTCACGCAAATATTGCTCTAAATTCTCATCAATATTGTCGACTTTATTTTGCAAATCCTCGAGATAGATTTCCTCGACCGCTTTGCGTTCCGCCAGCGCATCAATCTCCGCCTGTTTCTCGTTGAGCTGCATCTGGATCTGCACCAGTTTGAAAAAGCCGAAGGCTACGACCGCAACTATGACAACACGGAACAAAGCACTATTCTTTTTGCGTTGACGACGCCCTGTTCTCATATTGCCACCCCCGCAATGCAATCCTATAGCCAAAATAAATTCACACTGTCTATTCTACAGTCAAACGGCACAAATTTCAAGAGTTTTTTTGAAAAAAACGTGATTTTTTTTGCGCTTTTTTTACACTTTTTCCTATTTTCTCCCGCAAGAGTGAAAAAACACGAAAAATCGCCGTCATTGCCAGCCGAAACGGGATAGTTATCCACGACAAAACCGTCCGAAACACACGGTACAAAAAACGCAGCAGCAGGTAAAGTGCACGGCTGAACAACCTACCGATGGTTAGATGCTGTACAATCATACCAATCGCAATACCGAAAAACAGAAGCGGATGCATCCGCCCATCCATCACCGCTAAGGAAAAGAAAAAGGTTACTAAAGCTGCCAACACGAAAAAGGCGACATCACCAAGAAAGACCGGCAATCGGTTACGACGGCGCATTTTGCTCAAGACATTAAAGCAATCAAACACAAATCCCAGGCATACGCCAAGCGCGCCGCTCTCAATAAGCAGGGCGACCTGATGCCGTCCTATCCACTCAGGCACGGCAAATCACCGAAACAGGCGGCCAAAGAATCCGCCGCCTTTATGGCTGTCAGCGTACTCCAGAGCGCGGATGTTGCCCTCGATTGATAGCAAACCACACGCAAGATCCAGCTGTCGGATGTGCAATCCACTGCCGTGGATCGTCAGCTCCCCGAGCGGCGTGTATGCCAGAACGGTTGTTTCATCAAAGCTGTCCACATCCGACACGCCTGTCAATTCCAACTGCTGCCTTTCCTGCATAATCAGCTGATGCGATGTATGCATTTGTTTATCGTTACGTTCCATAGCGCCGCCTCCATCCATTCATAAGAATATGTATGAACAAAGAGAGGCGGGTATGCTCAGTCAAGGTAAAACTTCATACAACATTGCCGCATCGTTTTTGGCTACCGTTTCCTGCACGGCAATAACGCGTGCGCGCAGTTGCCGGGCGCCGAGCGTGATCTCAATCACATCTCCCACCTTCACATCGTACGATGCCCGCGCAGGCTTCGCGTTGACAAGCACCTTCCCCGCATCGCACGCCTCGTTGGCTACCGTACGGCGTTTGATCAAACGAGACACTTTCAAATATTTATCTAAACGCATAATTCTTCTCCCCCAATGACAAAAAAAGCCGTCCGAACGGACGGCTTTAATCGTGCAGTGTTTATTTCACAGCGTTCTTCAGAGCCGCGCCGGCCTTGAAGACGGGCTGCTTGGAAGCAGCGATCTTGATGGCTTCCTTGGTCTGGGGGTTACGGCCCATGCGAGCAGCGCGCTCACGGACTTCAAAAGTACCGAAACCAATCAACTGGACCTTCTCACCGGCGACCAGAGCGGCCTCGATGGAACCAACGACAGCAGCAACAGCCTTCTCGGCATCTTTCTTGGACAGACCAGCCTTCTCCGCAACAGCGGCAATGAGTTCTACCTTGTTCATAACGATATACCTCCAAAAAATTATATTCCAGCGGCGCGTTGCCGCACTGTGGATAAAATGCACAAACGGCAAAAATGACCGCTGTCAATATAACTATACACCTTCTAAGGTCTTTTTGCAAGGGGAAATTTCTTTTTCGGCTGTTTCGCAAAAAACGCGCCGCGTTTTCTGTTAAAAACGCCAAAATATCACGCACAAATGTCCCGTTTATAGCGAAACTCGCAACTCTGCTAATGCGTTAGCGCATTAATAGAATGTAGCGACCTCATTTTCGGGAGCGTCTGTTTTAACGACCGTTATCGCGGTTAACACTGGCCCGACACGCCCATAGCAAGCGTGTTCACGAATGCTTATCGAAGCTTCTAACACGACCCAATCGCGGCTTTTGAGCGTCGACACGTCCGTCCACTCGCACACGAGGCCGGCAAAGCGAATATCATCAGCGCAGCAGGTCATCAACGGTCTGCCGATGATAAAACAGCCCTTGGGGACGGAACGATCGACCATAACTTGCCCTTTGAATTTTACTTTTTTTCCGTCGTAAACGTTCAGCTCCTCTGACAGATCCCGATACCACAAGGCATAATCACTATCTTCTATCGTGATCATCGCCGCATCCTTATCAAAGGGCAACGGGTCCTCAATGTTGTCGTATTCCACGTCGTTCTCACTATATTCATAGGCGATTTCGGAACGGCGGGTTACGCCGCGCACGATCTTATGCAGGGTCATTTTATCCAACCCCTTTTGCGCGCGGTTAAAGATCACAAGTTCAGGTGACCCGAGTTTGTCCACGACCAGATTGCGCATATTCGCGTTGTACGCGGCAAAGGTGTTGGCATCTGCAAACAGCATCTCCTGATAGATCACCCAGTTTTTGGGCATATTCTGGAACAATGTGCTGAGCAGCCACATCCCGTTATATTCAATTATGACGCGCTGTGCGCGATGCTTCTTTTGCAGTGCAGTCAGATTCTCTGCCGTCAACTGTTCCGGTTCTTCGATTGTTTCAATATAGACATTTTGGGAAGGGTAACGGCTGACATCCAGCTCCGTCTCCCCCTCCTCACACAGCAAAACAAGCGTGCGCTCACCGCTGTTGAAGCGTTTATCCTCTAGCGTCCCTTGAATGAACGAGGTTTTTCCGGCATCGAGAAAGCCGGTGAACAAATAAACGGGGATTTCCATTTTACGCCTCCTCGGTGTGGGGTAAGCGAAAAAGCTCGGCGACCGCCGCCTTGTTGAGCTGTGCGCCGATCACGCAAAGACGGCCGATCACATCCGCACCGCCGACACGAACGTCCGGAGCACCGGGAACATAATCGAAATGAATCCACTGTCCGTCCTCACCCGCAACAATACCCTTGGCGCGCAGGACAGCGCCGAAGCGGTGTTCATCCTGCAGAGCCTCCAATGCGTGCAGAATATCCGCCTTTGAGTAAACGATCGCCGTCTCGGCACCCCAACTGGTGAACACATCGTCCGCGTAGTGGCGGTGATGATGATGTCCATGGTGATGGTGATGGTCGTGATCGTGATCGTGCTCATGACAATGGCACTCTTCCTCATCGTGATGGTGATGATGATCGCCATACTCCTCGTGATGATGGCAGTGACACTCTTCATCGTGATCGTGTTGATGGTGATGCTCATCTTCGTGGTGATCGTGGCTATGATGGTGATGATGTCCGCATTCGGGGCAGACCTCCTCTTCCTCCAGCATAGCCATCGCCGCTTCAAGCGTATTTTTCCGTTCCATCGCCATCAGGATCTGCGCGCCCTCCAGTTGCGACCACGGGGTCGTAATAATCGTCACGCCCTTGTTGCGGTCACGCAGAAGTTCAACGCAAGCCGTCAGCTTTTCTTGCGTTATTCCGTCGGTACGGCTGAGAACGATACAGCCCGCGTGCTCGATCTGATCATTGTAAAACTCGCCGAAGTTTTTCATATAAATGTGGCACTTGGTCGCGTCGGCGACAGTCGTAAAGCTGTTTAGCTTCACATCCTCTGATGCGATCTTTTCCACCGCACGTATGACGTCGCTAAGCTTACCGACACCCGACGGCTCGATAAGAATGCGGTCAGGCGAGAACCGCTCGAGCACCTTGCCGAGCGCCTCGGTGAAATCACCAACCAGACTGCAGCAGATACAACCGGAGTTCATCTCCGTAATCTCAATGCCGGCCTCCTTCAAAAAGCCACCGTCGATGCCGATCTCACCGAATTCGTTCTCGATGAGAACCAGCTTCTCCCCCGTATAAGCTTCTTTAATAAGCTTTTTGATGAGCGTGGTCTTCCCCGCGCCCAAAAAGCCCGAAAAAATATCGATCTTCGTCATAATATCTGTCCTTTCAACTTCGTTTACGACACACAGTATAGCACGATTTACGCCCGTTTTCAACCGCCTTTTGTCGATTTTTGTAACATTCAGCCTACATTGGCATCATCAACGTGAAGAGAATTTGTGCAGTTGACGAAAACGTGAATTTTTCAAGGTTTTTCGCCATTTTCAGGTTGATTTTTTTGGATAATTTTAGTATAATACCCTTATGTTGGTGAATGGATATACGGTTTCAGGGGGATAATCTCACGGAGGGGTAAAATGGCTATCGACTTGCACTGCCACACAAAAATTTCCGACGGCTCAATGGGCATTGACGAACTGCTCGCTACGGCAAAGCGCCGCGGCATCACCGCGCTTGCCATCACCGACCACGATGCGATCGCCGGCGCAACCCGCGCAGTGATCGCCGGCAAGCGTGTCGGAATCGACGTCATCCACGGTGTCGAATTCTCTGCCTACGACAAAAAACGCGATCGCCGTGTGCACATTCTCGGCTACCTCTGCGACTATCCCGACCGTCTCGAGGGTATGTGCCGTCAGATCAGCGCAGCACGCCGCACTGCTGCCACGGAGATGGTGCGCAAGGTACTCCGCTACTACCCCATCATCCCCGACTCTATCGCCCGCTGTGCTTCCGGCAGCTCGGCGATCTTCAAACAGCACATTATGCACGCGCTGATCGACGCGGGTTACGCCTCTTCTTTCTTCGGTGAGGTATTTGAGAAGCTCTTCAACCGTAAAAACGGTTGCGCCTATATCCCGTTTGACTATCCGGACGTGTACGAGATCATCGACCTTATTCACAGTGCAGGCGGGATCGCTGTGATGGCGCACCCTTACACCTACCACAGCGAAGAGTTGATGGAAGAACTCGTCGAAAGCGGCAAGCTCGATGGCATCGAGGTGTGGCGTCCGACGCACACCGAGGAGCAAGTCACAGCACTCACCGCCTTTGCAGAGCAGCACGGGCTGCTGGTGACCGGCGGCAGCGATTTTCACGGGATGTACGCCAAGACTGCCCGACCGCTCGGGTGTCAGGCTCCCGAAGATACGGTGCAGAAGATGCGCGCCTATAAAGCGCAGAAAAAGCGCGGATAACAGGAGGCAACCACAATGAGTCATTCCTACAAGACCCAAGGCGTTTGCTCTCGCAACATTTCCTTCGACATTCGTGACGGCCGTGTGTATGACGTCCGTTTTGACGGCGGCTGCAACGGCAACACACAGGGCATTTCTGGCCTTGTGGACGGTATGACCGTCGACGAGGTCATCCGCCGTCTGTCCGGCATCCGCTGCGGCTACAAGGGCACTTCCTGCCCCGATCAGCTCGCCAAGGCGCTGGAAAAAGCAAAACAAGAAGTGTAAGAAAAATGCTGTTGCAGATTCCTGTAACAGCATTTTCTGTGTAAAGGAGGGACGATCATGCAATTGCCGCAAGCGTTTACCGAACGAATGAAACCGTTACTCGGTAACGAGTGGTCGGCATTCCTCGCCGCCTACGACGCTCCTTTGCGTCGCGGTTTGCGCGTCAACACCGCCAAAATATCCGCTAAAGAGTTCTGCGCCATTTTCCCGTTGCCGCTGACCCCCTCCCCGTTTGCGTCGGAGGCATTTTACCTCGACGAACCACACAAGGCGGGCAGTGACCCGCTGCATCACGCAGGAACGTATTATATGCAGGAACCGAGCGCGACTTCAGCAGTCACGGTGCTCGCGCCAAAACCGCACGAGAAGATCCTCGACCTCTGCGCCGCTCCAGGCGGCAAATCCACCCAGATTCTCGCCGTGCTTGGCGACAGCGGGTTGCTGTGGAGTAATGAATACGTCCCCAGTCGTGCACGCATACTTGAGCAAAACCTCGAACGGTGCGGTGCACGGCGACAGGTTATCTCAAACAACGACACCGCCAAACTGTGCAGCACACTCGCCGACTATTTTGACGCTGTTCTGGTCGACGCCCCCTGCTCAGGCGAAGGGATGTTCCGCAAGGAACCACAGGCACTAACCGAGTGGAGCTTAGACAACATCCGCCTATGCGCTGCGCGACAGACCAAGATTTTGAACAACGCTGCACGCGCTGTGCGACCGGGCGGACGGCTAGTCTATTCGACCTGCACCTTCGCCCCTGAGGAAAACGAGGCAGTCATCGCACGTTTTCTTGCCGATTATCCTGACTTTTCGCTTATTCCAATCACCGCCCCATGGGGAACTCCCGCGTTTAACTTTGACCGCATCCGCTCATTCTGCAGCACCGATACTTGTACAGCGGATCTTTCGGGTTGTCGGCGTATCTTCCCCCAACACGGCGGCGAGGGGCATTTTATCGCGCTGCTGCAGCGCAACGAGAATGCCACCGCCAATCCGCCGCGGGCATACACTCCACCGATAAAAGACGCCAACCGCGACGCCGCGCGCGAGCTGTATGCGGAGTGCTTTATTAGCCCGCCAATCGGCGAATTCGTCACCTTCGGCGACTGCGTGCGGTTGTTACCGCCCGAGTTGCCCGATCTGACGGGACTCAACATTCTGTCCGCGGGCATCCGTGTCGCCGAAGTATGCAAAAACCGACTTGAGCCCTGCCACAGCGCCTTTTTGGCAACCAATCTTGCGGGCTGTCGCCGTGCCGTATCATTAGCACCGAATGATCCCCATCTGTTCGCGTTTCTGCACGGCGAGGAGCTTGCGCTCAATAGTGAAAAAGGTTGGACAGCCGTCGGTGTCGGTGATCTGCCTGTCGGTTTCGGAAAATGTGTCGGCGGACGCCTCAAAAATCGCTACCCCAAGGGTTTGCGTTTGCTGTGATCACATAAAAAGGAATAATAAGGATAAAATATTTGTATATTTGTACGATTTTCCACACACCCCCTTGCAAACGGGCGAAAAATCGTATACAATAGTACCGTTCTATGTTATGTTTTTAACAGACAATCTATTTTTGAAAGGAAGTCATACTATGAGCTATCTGAGCAAGAAGAACGTCGAAGACCTGAAGGTTGCCGGCAAGCGCGTGCTGGTGCGCTGCGATTTTAACGTGCCGCTGAAGAACGGTGTCATCACCGATGAGAACCGCATCGTGGCCGCTCTGCCCACCATCCAGTACCTCATCAACAACGGAGCGAAGGTCATCCTCTGCTCTCATCTGGGCAAGCCGAAAGGCGAGCCGAAGCCGGAGCTGTCCCTCGCCCCCGTGGCTGCACGCCTGAGCGAGAAGCTCGGCAAGGACGTTGTGTTCGCCGCGGACGATAACGTCGTGGGCGACAACGCCAAGGCAGCTGTTGCGGCGATGAAGGACGGCGATGTCGTGCTGCTGCAGAACACCCGTTACCGTGCAGAAGAGACCAAGAACGGCGAGGCCTTCTCTCAGGAGCTGGGCTCTCTGTGCGACCTCTTTGTCAACGATGCCTTCGGTGCGGCTCACCGTGCTCACTGCTCCACCGTGGGCGTGGCTTCCTATGTTGAGGAGTCTGCCAACGGCTATCTAATGGCCAAAGAGGTACAGTACCTCGGCAGCGCCGTCAATAATCCTGCCCGTCCCTTTGTCACCATTCTGGGCGGCGCCAAGGTTGCCGACAAGCTGAACGTGATCGAGAACCTGCTGAACAAGGCAGACACCCTCATCATCGGCGGCGGTATGGCCTACACCTTCCTGGCTGCGAATGGCTACGGCGTGGGTACCTCTCTGCTGGACAGCGAGAAGATCGACTACTGCCGCGAGATGCTCGCGCGCGCCGAGGAGAAGGGCGTCAAGATCCTCCTCCCTGTCGACTGCACGATCGCGAAGGATTTCCCCACCCCCATCGACGGCGAAATCGCTGTGAACATTGTGGCGGCCGATGCTATCCCTGACGATATGATGAGCCTGGATATCGGCCCTGCGACCGCTGAACTGTATGCCGCTGAGGTCAAGAACGCTAAGACGGTCGTGTGGAATGGCCCGATGGGTGTGTTTGAGAACCCCACGCTGGCGAAGGGCACCATCGCGGTTGCCAAGGCACTGGCTGAGACCGACGCTATCACGATTATCGGCGGTGGCGACTCTGCTGCTGCAGTGAACACTCTCGGCTTCGGTGATAAGATGAGCCACATCTCCACCGGCGGCGGCGCTTCTCTCGAATTCCTCGAGGGCAAGGAGCTGCCAGGCATCGCCGCGATGAGCGATAAATAATCAAAAAGTAAGGAGTATAAAATTATGGGTAAGTATGTTATTGCCGGTAACTGGAAAATGAACAAGACTCCGGCGGAAGCTACCGAACTGATCAATGCGATCAAGCCGCTCGTCGCGGAAGCGACCTGCGATGTGGTCGTGGGCGTCCCTTTCGTTGACCTACCCGCCGCCCTCGAGGCGACCGCAGGCACCAACATCGGCGTCGCTGCGCAGAACTGCTACTGGGAAAAGAGCGGTGCGTTCACCGGCGAGATCGCGGCGGACATGCTGCGTGCGATGGGTGTCGGCTACGTCATCCTCGGCCACAGCGAGCGCCGCACCTACTTTGGCGACACTGACGCAACCGTTGCCAAGCGTGTGCGCGGCGCGCTGGATGCGGGCCTGACCGTTATCCTCTGCGTGGGCGAATACCTCGAGCAGCGTGAGCAGGACATCACCGGTGAGGTCGTTGCGATGCAGACTAAGATCGCGCTTGATGGCGTCTCTGAGGAGGAGCTGAGCCGCATAATCATTGCCTACGAGCCTGTGTGGGCTATCGGCACCGGCAAGACCGCAACCGCCGAGCAGGCCAACGAAGTCTGTGCCCTCATCCGTAAGGTTATCGCGGATCTCTACAACGAGACTGCGGCAAAGGCTGTTACCATCCAGTACGGCGGCTCGATGAACGCGGCGAACGCGGCGGAGCTGCTCGCGATGTCCGACGTTGACGGCGGTCTGATCGGCGGCGCTTCTTTGAAGTCCAACGATTTTGCCACCATCGTCGCGGCAGCGAAATAAGTAAATAGACTTTAAGAGGGCGCGGCGTTATGCCCCGCCCTCTTTTCACGAAAGGTGGATCCTACAATGAAAAAACCTTTGACCCTCATTATCATGGACGGTTTCGGCTTTAACCCCGACACCTACGGCAACGCCATCGAGGCGGCGGCTACCCCGAACCTCTCCAAGCTGTTTACCGGAAACCCCACCACGCAGATTGGCGCGTCGGGTCTTGACGTTGGTCTTCCCGACGGGCAGATGGGCAACAGCGAGGTCGGTCACACCAACATTGGCGCGGGACGCGTCGTGTATCAGATGCTCGTCAAGATCTCCAAGTCCATCACTGACGGCGATTTCTTTGACAACAAAGCGCTGCTCGGTGCGATGGGTAACTGCAAGGCGAACGATTCTGCCCTGCACCTCATCGGTCTGCTGTCCGACGGTGGCGTGCACAGCCACATAGAACACTTGTACGGTCTGCTCGAGATGGCGAAACGCCATGGCCTCGATAAGGTCTATGTCCACGCGCTGATGGACGGTCGCGATGTGCCTCCCTCCTCTGGTGTTGACTTTATGGCGCAGCTGTGCGATAAGATGAACGAGATCGGTGTCGGCAAGGTCGCGACTGTAATGGGTCGCTACTATGCGATGGACCGCGACTTTGCTTGGGATCGCGTGGAGAAGGCGTATGCTGCGATGGTGTACGGCGAGGGCAACACCGCCGACAACGCCGTTGAGGCGATGAAGGCGTCCTACGCCGCCAACATTACCGACGAGTTCGTGCTCCCCACCGTGCTGGAGAAGGACGGTAACATCAAAGCGAACGACAGCGTCGTGTTCTTCAACTTCCGTCCTGATCGTGCTCGTCAGATCACCCGCACCTTCGTCGATCCCGCATTCGACGGCTTCGAGCGTAAGAACGGCTTCTTCCCGCTCGAATACGTCTGCATGACCAGCTACGACGCGACAATGCCGAACGTCAAGGTCGCGTTCGAGCCGCAGGAGTTGACGATGACGATGGGCGAATATATCAGTGCGCAGGGCATGACCCAGCTGCGCATCGCCGAGACACAGAAATACGCTCACGTTACCTTCTTCTTTAACGGTGGCGAGGAGCGCACCTTCCCCGGCGAGGATCGCATTCTCATCCAGTCGCCTGACGTACCCACCTTCGACCTCAAGCCCGAAATGAGCGCTTATGAGGTGTGTGATGCGGTCGTGGAGCAGATCAACAGCGGCAAGTACGATGTCATCATCCTCAACTATGCCAACTGCGATATGGTTGGACACACCGGCATCTTCGACGCTGCTAAAGCGGCGGTCGAGGCGGTCGACACCTGCGTCGGTCGCACAGTCGAGGCGACGCTCGCGATGGGCGGCAAGGCGATCATCACCGCCGACCACGGCAACGCAGACAAGATGTACGAGCCCGACGGCTCACCCTTCACGGCGCACACCACCTTCCCCGTCCCATTCTGCGTGGTCGGTCAGGAGTGTGAACTGCGTGACGGCGGTCGTCTTGCGGACATCGTCCCGACGATGCTCACCCTGCTCGACCTGCCTAAGCCTCCCGAAATGACCGGCGAATCCCTCATCGTAAATTAAACAAAACGACAAGACGGCATAGCCTGATGGCTACGCCGTCTTTTTAATTTTATTGCAGATCGTTC
This sequence comes from Clostridiaceae bacterium, assembly GCA_904501705.1. Taxonomy (GTDB): domain Bacteria; phylum Bacillota; class Clostridia; order Oscillospirales; family Acutalibacteraceae; genus UBA5905. Next base: position 48,157 of record CAJGCA010000001.1, read on the forward strand.
GGCACCTTCTCGATACCGAACAATTTTCTTAACAGACCGCCGAGCAGTTTCGGGCTCTTGATGACCACCACACGCATATGTACCGCCTCCATCAACGTTTTCCACAGGAGACCCCGCAGAGGATCAATGCTGCCGCAAGCAGCACGACCATCAGCTTTGACGGGAGGATAGTACAAGACAACAGACCGACACCGAACGCCGCGAACAACCAGCCGTTCGAATCGTTATGCCGTTTCCCGCGGCTTCTGCATCGCATACCTAAGACCTCCCGTCAATGTGAATATCCTGTGTCTATTACAGACTATGCACATCACGTGAATAGGGTGTCAATCTTTTGAACGAAACACGAGTAGCGTGCCATCGGTAAAGGTAATCTCGCAAGGAGCGCCTTGCGCTGCGTTGCTTACACACAGAGGGTCGGATGGTTGCAGGTCATAGTCGAATAATTCATACGCCGCGTGTCGGATAGATAGCCTATGCACCGTACCGCCAAACGCAAACAGTGATAACGACCAGCCCACCATCGGGTCAGCAACGTAAGGTGAGGTCGTGACCGCACAAATGCGGTTCTCACCATCCGCCATCACCGCGTGACAACCCGCCTCGGCAAGCTGTACGAGTAGTTGCGTGGCGGCATACTGGTGATCCAGCCGCCCACCGACACAGCCTAAAAGCAGGAAATCGGTTAATCCTTTTTGTCTTGCATAATCCACTGCTGCGGCCGTGTCCGTGCAGTCCTTACGCACGGGCAAGCGAACGACCTCAACCGCAGAGGGCAGACACGACATTGTGGAGGAATCAAAATCCGCCACAACAGCCGCCAGAGACACGCAGAGTTGCTCCGCGAGCCTCCATCCTCCGTCCGCAGCAATAAAGACGTCATCAGGACGCAACAGCTCCCGCAAGGAGGACGCGTCGGACACCGGACCGGCAGACAAGATCACACAACGGCTCATCCCTTCACCCACTCCTTTTTATCCTTTACTGCCTCATACATCGTCACATAACTCTCATAGCGAGAGCGAGCAATTAGCCCTTCCTCCACCGCCTGCCGCACGCCGCAGTTCGGCTCTTTATAATGGGCGCAACCGATAAATCGGCAATCATTCACAAAAGGAGCAAACTCACGGAAGCAATCGGCCAGTTCGTCCTTATTGATCGGCTCGACCTGCTCAAGATCGAGCGAGGAAAAGCCAGGCGTGTCCACAATATAACCATCCGCCAAATGATACAGTGTTGCTGTGCGGGTGGTGTGGCGGCCGCGGCCGAGTTTTTGGCTGATCTCCCCTGTCTCCAACACGAGCGACGGGTCAATCGCGTTAAGAATACTGCTCTTTCCTACACCCGAATTGCCTGAAAACACACTGATATGTCCTGCCAAACGCTTGCGCAATGGTTCAAGGGAGTCAGGCTGCATAGCCGACACGACAAAGCATTCCAGCCCCGCCTTACGGTAGGTCTCCTCCAATTCCGACGGATCGGCAAGATCAGCCTTATTGATGACGACGATCGGGGTGATCTCCTTCTTTTCCGCGATGGCAATCATCTTGTCCAGCACCAACGTATTTGTTGTCGGCTGACAGACGGAGGCCACCAGCACCAGCAGATCCAGGTTCGCCACGGGCGGACGCAAAAGGTTGTTTCGTCGTTCAAGCACCTGCGTGAGGAAGCCCTCCCCCGACGGCTGCACCTCGATCTCGACGCGATCACCCGCGACGGGCGTGATGCCCTGCCGCCGTAAATTGCCGCGTGCGCGGCAGGTATATACCGCATCGGCGGTCTCTACATAGTAGAAACCGCCGATGCCGCGCAATATAATTCCTTGCTTATTATTCGTCATATTCTTGCCTCAACCCACAGGTTCAGCATTTGGCGCAGAAGAGGTGGGCTCGTCATCCGGCGTAGAAACGGATGGATCCTGCTCGGGTGTGGAGGGTGTATCGGACGGCTCAACAAAATCCTGAATACTGAGCAGCGAAAAATTACCGCTGACGCCATCGACCTGGAACTCCGCATAGGTAGCAAAGCTATTCTTGCCGGCCACGCTGATCTTAACCGTAACCTTGTAGGAGTCCTTCGCCAGCGTTGTCTTAAATTTCAGCGTGCCGATATCCTTCGGCATAATGCTCGAGTTACTCGAGGTCAATGCAGAATCCAGCTTGCCGTCCACGTAGAACTGCAGATCCACCGTCGTATCGGTATTCGGCAGGTATAGCTTGATCTCCACATCGCGATAGCCCGTGCTGACCATCAGCTTAATGTTGACATCAGGATACTGATCGATGGTATGATCCGGCGTCACCGATACGACCGCGCCCTTAGGAGCGATGCTATTGACCTCTTCTACGGTGATCTTTGTCTGATCAAAGCCCGCGGTCACCAGCTTCTGAATCGCCGCATCCTTGGAAAGACTCTCAACATTCGGCATATCGATTGGCTCAGCCTGCGGCTTACCACTGCTAATGTAAATCGTGACGGTCGAGCCGTGTTCCACCTCGGCTCCCGCCTCGGGATCAAGGCGAATTGCCATGCCCTCTTTAACATCGGCGCTGCTCTCCATCGACTCTTCCACTTTAAACTCCGCCTGTTCAAGACGACGGCGAACATCGCTCGGTTTTTCGCCGGGGGTCATCGTGGGAACCTTTTCCTTTTTGGATCCCTTGCTGATATACAGCGTTATCGTGCCACGCATCTTGATGGTCTTACCCGCGGCAGGCTCCTGCTTATAAACATAGCCCTCTGGCTGCTCGCTGTTATACGCCTCTTCGATCTTAATGGTATAATTGCCGATCTTTTCGTAGGTCTGTACCTCGTCGTTATAATGCTTACCCACAAAGTTGTATACCGTAATATCGTCTTTGGCGCCCTGATTAAAGAGCTTCGGCAAAAAGAACGCCAGCACGATGCCCACTACCAGCACGATCGCCGCCGCTACGGCGATGAGAATCGCCACGGTCGAGGTCTTCTTCTTATCCTCCTCGCCGTTCTTATCTCCGCGGGATTTGGTACTTAACTCATCCTCGCCGCGCACACGAGTAATTGCATCCACGTAACGGGTCGGTGTCTCATCCACAAAATAGGTGTAAGCAAACTTGATCGACGGATTACGCTTAAACTCGTCAATGTCGCTAAGCATCTCAGCGGCAGACTGATAGCGCTTGTCAGCGTCCTTCTGCATCGCCTTGATGGTAATCTGCTCGAGGCCCTCGGGAACATCCTCATTGATGAGGCACGGCATCGTCGGTTCGGACTGCATCTGCATGATCGCGACCGACACCGCGTTATCCGCCTCGAACGGCAGGCGACCCGTCAGCATCTCATACAGCACCACGCCGACAGAATACAGATCCGCCTTCTCGTCGGTGATCTCGCCGCGAGCCTGCTCGGGGCTGATATAATGCACCGAACCGATCGCCTTCTCGCCATCCATCGTCGCGCGCATCTCACTGCGGGACAGACGTGCGATGCCGAAGTCGGTCACCTTGATGGTGCCATCGGACAGCAGCATAATGTTCTGCGGCTTTATGTCGCGGTGAACAATGCCCTTATCGTGCGCGTGCTGCAGGGCGCGCAGGATCTGCACGGTGAAATGCACCGCTTCTTTCCAGCGGATATCCTTGCGCTGATCGAGATATTCCTTGAGAGTGATACCGTCGATGTACTCCATCACAATGTACTGCAGATGCTGACCAAAGCCCACGTCCAGCACCTTCACGATGTTCGGGTGGTTCAATATAGCGATCGCCTTTGACTCGTTACGGAATCGGCGAGTAAACTCCTCATTGGTCAGAAATTCGTCGCGCAGGATCTTCACCGCTACCGTGCGATCATCCACACTGTCGTAAGCCTTATACACATACGCCATACCGCCAACACCAATCAGCTCACGCATCTCATAGCGGCCATCCAGCCGTTTACCTAAATACTTATCCATATTGATCATTCCTCATCTTTCTGAATAGTCGTTCGGTCATTCACTCTGTTCCATCAGAACAGCCGTTATGTTATCTGTGCCCCCGCCATCCAAAGCGGATTGAATCAGTATATCTATGCCGGCATCGTTGCCAAGCAGCTCAGAAAGCACGGTGTCGTCAACCATATTCGTCAGGCCGTCGGTGCACAGCAGCAGCTTATCGTTCGGCTCGAGCTCAAGCTCATCAAATTCGCCCTCCTCCATCGCCGACACACCAAGCGCACGGGTGATAAAGTGCTTGCGCGGATGAGAGCGTGCTTGCTCCTCCGTAAGCTGACCGCTCTCGATCATCTCCTGCACGACCGAATGATCGCGGGTGATTTGCTGTAAAGTATTTCCTCTATACAGATATACCCGACTGTCTCCTACGTGGGAGATGTAGGCATTCTTTCCAAATACGACGACGGCGACCACTGTGGTCCCCATGCCCTCGCATTGCGGATTGGATATCGCTTGATCAAAGATCTCAATGTTGGCTGCTGCCATGGCGCTGGCCAATAGATGATCCGGGCGCAGTGCAGCTCCATTCGCGTATCCGTCAACAATTCGCCCCGAAATAATATCCACAGCGATATCGCTGGCAACATTGCCGCCATTTGCGCCGCCCATACCGTCGCACACCACGGCGTAATAGCCGTCGTTGTCCAACGTGCCGTAGCGCAACGCGTCTTGATTGCTGCTGCGCACAAGACCGATATGCGTATCACCGGTCAATTTCATGGTAACGCCTCCTTTCCTTCATCCTGTTGGTCAGCCTGTCTTCGCAACTGACCGCAGGATGCATTGATGTCTGCTCCCAATGTGCGGCGCACCGTCACATTGATCCCCCGTTTCTCCAGCACCTTCATAAAGTTCTGGATGCGCAGTCGGGAACTGCGCTGTTGGGCTTTGCCTGCCACGGCGTTCACGGGAATGAGATTGACGTGGCAGAGCACCCCCTGCAATCGGTCGGCTAACTCCTCGGCGTGTGCGTCGGAGTCGTTGAAGCCGTTAATCATCGCATATTCAAAAGAGATGCGCCGTCCGGTCGCTTCTATATACTCGCGACACGCGGTGAGCAACTCGTCGATCGGCCAGCGTCGGTTGACCGGCATCGTGCGCGATCGGATCTCGTCGTTCGGTGCGTGGAGCGAAATAGACAAGGTTAGCGGAATCTGCTCTTTCATCAGGCGGTATATCCCCGGCACAACCCCGCAGGTCGACAGGGATATGTGGCGCATCCCGATATGGACGCCACCCTCCTGACCTAACATACGAAGGAATTGCACCACATTATCGTAGTTATCCAGCGGCTCACCCATCCCCATTAGCACAACGGAGGACACGCGCACGCCAGCATCTTTCTGAGCGGTCTCGATCTGCGCCATCATCTCGGCGGCAGACAGATTTCGGATAAAGCCGCCAATGCCCGTCGCGCAGAAGGTGCACCCCATTTTACACCCCACTTGGGTGGATAAGCACTGACTCCAGCCGTGTTTATACTGCATCAGCACCGATTCGACGGTCTCGCCGTCGTCCAGACGAAAGAGATACTTCACCGTACCGTCGATCGCCGATGTCAGCTTACGCAGGATGGTGACACCAGGGATGGTGAACTCAGCCGCGAGTGTTGCGCGTAGATCCTTCGGCAGATTGGTCATCTGCAAAAAATCCGTCACACCCGCATCCAGCCATTCGCGGATCTGCTTAGCGCGGAAGGCGGGCTGACCGTTTTCTTTCAGCCATTCGCCCAGCGTCTCCTGCGTCATAGAGCGAATATCTAAGGAACTCACGCCGTCACCTACCTATCGAGATTTCACAAACGAGGCAATATAGAAGCCATCGGTGCCGTGGATATGCGGAAATAGGGTTATCTGATGCGAGACGGGTAAGCCCGCCTGCGCAAAACAGGTATCCAGCGGCAGTAGCCGCGGGGAAAACTCGGGATGTTGTGTCAAAAACGCTTCGGCAACCTGTTCGTTTTCTTCAGGGCGAAGCGTGCAGGTCGAATACTGCAGTACACCGCCCACGCGCACGAGCTTCGCCGCCTGAGACAAGATCTGCAGCTGTAAGGCGGGCAGATCAGAAAAATCAGCGGAATCCTTATATCGGATCTCGGGCTTGCGGCGGATAACGCCCATTCCCGAGCAGGGTGCGTCGCAGATCACGCGGTCAAACTGCCCGATCCGTTCATCGGCGGGCGGCATCGTCGCATCGCGGCAAACGGCGTTGACACAGGTCAGCCCGTATTCCGCCGCGCGGCGGTTGATCGTCGCGCACTTCTGCTCATACAGATCCGCCGCTTCAACCACGCCGTGATTTTGCATATACTGCGCGACCGTTAAACTCTTGCCGCCCGGGGCGGCACAAACGTCGGCGACGCGCTCGCTCGGCTGTGCACCGAGCGACAGGCAACACCACTGCGACGCGACATCCTGATAGTAAAAATGCGTTTTTATCTCATCGGGTAGGCGGTGTAATGCCTGCGCCGAGAATAGCCGTAGAGCATTCGGTAAGCCATCGATCGGCGTGCAGGTTACCCCTGCATCCATCAATATGGCAGACAGCGCCGCTGTCGTCGTGCGACAGGTGTTCACACGGATATAGGCGGGCGGCGCGTCGTTGATCGACTCCAAAAGACAGCGCATGCGTTCCTCACCGTACGCCTGACGCCACGCGCGGATATGCGCCCGTGGGCAGGAATAGCGAATCTCGAGCCCTTTATCGGTGTCGGGCAGCTCGGCGAAAAGTCGATCTGCCTCGCGTTGTACCCCGCGCAACACGCCGTTGACAAACCCCGAGAGACGACCGCACCCGAATGAGCGGGTAAGCGATACGCACTCATTGATCGCTGCGAACGCGGGGATGCCGTCGGTATATAGCAGCTGATACACCCCCACCCGCAGAATCTCCCGAATAGCGGGCGACATCTGCTTGACGGGTGTGGAGGACAGCTTGTTAAGCAAATAATCTATGGTTAAGCGGCGTTCGGTCACGCCGTAGACAAGCCGCGAGGTCATCGCCCGCTCGGATGCGGGCAGTGACTGATGCTCGAGCAGCTCGTCAAGAACAATATTCGAGTAACCGCCCTGCTCCTGAATGCGCAGCAACGCCGTCACCGCCGCACGGCGGGCATCCGTCTGCGGCATCATCCAAGCACCGTCCCGATCGTGATCGGGTGACCGCGCAGATAATCCGCCGCCGCCATACGCCGCGAGCCCTCGGCTTGCAGTTCCTCGATAATCAGCGTGTTGCCATCACCGCAGGCGACCATCAACGGCGAGGTCGCCACGACTGTCCCCGCGGGCGCACTCGTCGCGCCACCGACCGTGGTGCGGTAGAGCTTCATCGTCTTACCCTCCACACGGCAGGTCGCCACGGGCCACGGATTTAATCCGCGAACTTGATTGTGCAGGGATTGCGCGTCCTTATCCCAAGACAGCGGGCACATCGACTTATCCAGCATCGACGCGTAGCAAACACCCTCTGCAGGCTGCGGGGTCGGGATAATTTCCCCGGAAATAAGTCCGTCCAGCGTGCGGCTGAGCAGGTCTGCCCCATCCGCCGCCAAGAGATCGAACAATTCGCCGCCGGTCATCGTCTCGGTGATCGGACGACGGGACATCAGCAGAATATCCCCCGTGTCCACACCCTCGTCGAGCTTCATGGTGGTAACGCCGCTCTCAGCATCACCGTTCAGCACCGCCCACTGGACAGGCGCCGCTCCGCGGTAGCTCGGCAGCAGCGAGCCGTGGACGTTGATGCAACCGTACAGGGTGAGATCAAGAATGCGCTTCGGCAGAATCTTACCATAGGCGACCACAATGATCGCGTCCGCGCCGATCGCGCGCAGTTCTTCGTAGCACTCGTCCGTCTTCATTGAGGTCGGCTGATACACACGCAGTCCGTGCGTCTGGGCACACACCTTCACCGCAGGCGGGGTCAGGATCTGCTTACGCCCGACAGGCTTGTCGGGTTGCGTGACCACCAGTGCGATGTCGTGACCGTCCTCAATAAGACGCTCTAATGCGGGCACAGCGAAATCCGGTGTGCCCATATAGATCAGTTTCATAGCCGTGCCCTCCTCTTTTACTTTAATTCGTCAGGTGCGAGCATCCGCTCGACCTTATCCTTAAACACAATGCCGTCGAGATGATCGCATTCGTGCTCAGCACATTCCGCTGCAAGGCCCTCCAGTGTGACGATAAAAAACTTGCCGTCGCGGTTCTGTGCCTGCAGCTTGACAATCTCGGGGCGATGGATAAGCCCGTATTCGCCGGGGCTGGAAAGGCAACCCTCCACACATTCCTGCGTGCCCTTAGTCTCCAGAATTTTCGGGTTGATGCACTCCTTAAGCCCGTCGCCCACATCCATAATGAACAGGCGGCGCAGCACCCCGATCTGCGGGGCGGCCAAGCCAACGCCGTCGGCTTTTTGCAGAGTGTCCGCCATATCGTCGAGCAGCTGCCACAGCCGCTCGTCAAACTTCTCGACAGGGCGACATACCTTATGCAAGGCTTCGTCCTTGTCTGTCAATATTTTTCTGATAGCCATCCGCGATAACTCCTTTGTATCACAGCATAACGGCGGGATTAATGTCCACATATACATTAACCTGCCGATTCTCCGGTACGTCGTGGAAGGTTCGCAGCAACTGCCGCACCAGCTCACGCATACGGGCTGTGTTTTTCGCCTTTACCAGTAATTTGTAGCGGTACTTGCCTGCCACGCGCAGTACGCTCGCAGGAGTGGGATCCAGCGCGATCATCGGCAGATCGCGGTAATCCTCGGTCGCCGCCAAGCGCAACTGCTCGAGCATCCGTCGGCAGGATTGCCGCACCGCCGTCTCGGATACACCCGTGAAGCCGAACATAAAAAGGTCGGCATACGGCGGGTAGTGCATCATCCTGCGCGAAGCGATCTCCAGGTCATAAAAGCCCGTATAATCCTGCGCCGCCGACAGTTCGATGATCGCGTTATCGGGGGTGTAGGTCTGGATGATCGCTTTCCCCTGCTGATCGCGGCGACCGGCACGACCGATCACCTGCGTGAGCAGAGAAAACGTGGTCTCAAAGCTACGATAATCGTCCGCATACAGCGATTGGTCAGCCGACAGCACGCCGACCAGCCCAACCTGCGGGAAATCCAACCCCTTCGCCACCATCTGCGTACCGATCATAATGCGGTAATCTCCGCGGGCGAAGGCTTGGAACTTATTCTCATAAGAAAAGCGGGACATCGTCGTGTCGGTATCCATGCGCAATATCGGCACGTCGGGAAATTTCTCCGCCAGCTCCTGCTCCACCAGTTGCGTGCCAAGACCCGCGTAGCGGAGCTTATCCGACTCGCAGGACGGGCACTTGGCGGGCGGGCGCTGGGTATGTCCGCAATAGTGACACATCAGGCGATTGTTCGCCCGATGATAGGTCATCGAAATGCTGCACGACGGGCAGGTGATCACCTGTCCACAGGAGCGACAGGACAACTGCGTGTGAAACCCGCGGCGATTAAGCAGCAGGATCACCTGCTGACCGTTATCAAGGCAGGTCTGCATCTCGCGATACAGCGTATCGCCAATGATGCTGTCACCAAGCACCTCGCCGCGCAGATCCGCAACCTCCACCGTCGGCAGCTTTGCATCACCGTAACGGCTGTCAAGCGTCACGAAGGTGTAGCGACCGCTGGATGCTGCGTGATAACTCTCAATCGACGGTGTCGCCGAGGTGAGCAGCAGCAGCGCCTTGTGATGCGCACAGCGGAAACGCGCCACATCCCGCGCGTGATAACGTGGGTTGGACTCGGATTTGTAGGTATGCTCCTGCTCCTCGTCCATCACGATGAGCCCGAGGTTATCGCAGGGAGCGAACACCGCCGAGCGGGTGCCGACAACGATGCGTGCGTCACCGCGCTTGATGCGCTTCCACTCATCCATTCGTTCGCCGATGGCAAGGCCGCTGTGCAGCACCGCCACGCGACGACCGTATTTGCGAATGAACAGCTCCATCATCTGCGGTGTCAGCGAGATCTCGGGCACTAGCACGATAACTTGCTTGCCGTCCGCGAGCACGCGGTCAATGAGATTCATATAGACGGCGGTCTTACCACTGCCGGTCACGCCATACAGCAGCGCTGCCGCCGCTTCGTCGCGCTCGCAGAGCCTGAGCAGCGTGGAATACGCATGGGATTGTTGCTCATTAAGGGTCTTTTGCACGATTTCGGGCGCATCCTCCGCGTCCTTATACGGCGAGCGAAGCACCTCGGCGTCGTAGATCTCCACGAGCCCCTTCTTCTCCAGCGCGGTTACGACCGCGGGAGTGACACCTGTGAAATAGCAGACCTCCTTGACCGATGCAGCACCAACATCCTCGAGCAGAGACAGCACCGACTGCTGTTTTGCCGTCAGCTTCGGCGCAGCCGCTTCTTGCGGGTTAGAGCGTAGCCGCACGGTGCGGATCGACGCATCACCGACGTGGCGAAACGCATCCTCCGTGCGGCGAAGAACGCCCAATTCAAGCAGATGGAGCAGGGCGGGAGCGTCTGTCTCCATCCCGATGCGCTTTAGCAGCATTGCCTCATCCGCGCCGCCTGCACATTTCGCCACAAAAGCGAGCAGTTGTCGCTCGTTAGGGGTCAGTGTCTCCAGTACTTCGGGCGGAATATCCTCAGCAGGGCGCAGAACGGGACGGATGCGCATATACAGCCCCGTCGGTAACATCGTGCGTACCGCATCAAACAGCGTGCAGAAGGTGCGCTCCTGCATAAAGCGGGCAAGCGCCAGCATCTCCGCGCTCAAAAGCGGCTCCTCATCCATCACGGAATGAACGGGCTTCAGGCGGGCGACCTCGGTCTCCTCGGAAACCTCCGTCACGATACCCTGACGGCGGCGGTTGCCGCTGCCGAACGGCACGAGAACGCGCACGCCGACCTGCGGCTCACCGAGATCGCTCGGCCAAAGATAGGAATACGCCTTGTCGAAGGAAAACGCTGCCTGCTCTACGGCGATCTTCACCGTCGTGTGTGTGATCGGCATCGTTCTCCCTCCCCTTTTTTACGGCTGTAATTTATACGTCGTCCGATACAAATAGGCTGCAGTTGCCCTCACGGAAATCCTGAATCGCCAAGCTGACGGGTTTCTCGATAATGATCTCCTTATTGGCCTCCGCCTCCTCGGCGATCTGGCGCGCGCGCTTCGCGACACCGACCACCACGGCATAACGGCTGTTGTTGCCCTTCAATTCTTCAATGTCGTTGGGTGCTAACATATCACTTTACCTCCAAAACAGTGTTTTCCATACGTGAATAGCGTAAATTTTCTGCATCGATGATGGTGTTGATGCGGGCGACCGCCTGCTCGACCTCATCGTTGAGCACAACATATTGATAGCGGAAGACACGGGTAAGCTCCTGCTGTGCCGCCGCCAGACGGCGCTCGATGACCTCATCGGTCTCGGTGCCGCGACCGCGCAGACGGTGCTCCAGCTCTTCCATCGACGGAACCGCCAGGAAGATGGACACGAGATCCTCCCGCTTATCCATCACCTTCTCGGCGCCCTGCACCTCAATCTCGAGGATGACATTCTTCCCCTCATACAGCCAACGCTGGATGGGCGCGATGGGCGTGCCGTAATAGTTGCCGTTGTATTCGGCATATTCCAGAAATCCGTCGTTTGCGATGGTCTGCTCAAACTCCTCCCGTGTGCGGAAGAAATAGTGCACACCCTCCTGCTCGCCGAAGCGGGGATCGCGGGTCGTCATTGAGATCGACAGCACCGTGTCCTTGCGCTGCTCGAGCAGCGATTTGATGATCGTGCCCTTGCCCGAGCCGGACGGACCGGACAGGACGATCAGCATACCCTCTTTATTCTTGCTCATCGGTATCCTCCTCATCATCACTCATACGGTTCGCCACCGTCTCCGGCTGCACCGCGGACAGGATCACATGTTCACTGTCCATCACCAGCACCGCGCGAGTGCGGCGTCCGTATGTAGCGTCAATCAGCGTACCGCGCTCCTTGGCATCCTGAATGATGCGCTTGATCGGGGCGGATTCGGGGCTGACCATCGCCACCACGCGGCCCGCCGCGACCATATTGCCGAAGCCGATATTGATCAGTTTCATATCGCATTACCTCTTTCGGGTTACTCGATGTTCTGAATCTGCTCGCGGATCTTCTCAATCTCCGCCTTGATGTCCACGACAATGCGGGTCAGCTCCAGATTGCTGCATTTCGAACCGATGGTGTTGGTCTCGCGGTTGATCTCCTGCACAAGGAAATCAAGCTTGCGGCCGACCGCCTCGTCCCCCGACAGCAACGCATCGAGCTGATCGATGTGGCTGCGCAGACGAACGGTCTCCTCAGCCACTGCGATCTTGTCAGCATAGATCGCCGCCTCGGTCAGCAGACGACCCTCGTCCACCGCCGCGCCATCAAGAAGCTCACGCATACGCGTCTCCACCTTCTCCATATGCTCACGCACCGTCTGCGGGGAGCGCTCCTCGATCATCGCCACGGCGGAAAGGATCGTCTGTCCGCGAGACAGCACATCCTTGCGCAGGCGTGCGCCCTCGCGCTCACGCATCGCAACGAACTGTTCGAGTGCGATATCGGTAACCTTCTGCACGGCGCTCCACACCGTGTCCTCGTCCACGGCGACCTGACGCACCGTCAGCACATCGGGATAGCGGGACAGAGTCGTCACCGAAATATCCTCGCGAAGACCGTACTTCTGCGCCATATCGCGCAACACGGTCAGGTAGTTCTCTGCCAAGCCCTCGTTGACCAGCACCTCGCTGCCCGCACTCTCCAGCGCATCGATCTGCACGAAAACATCCACCTTGCCGCGGCTGATGCGCTGCTGCAAATAGTTTTTCAGTTTATCGTCGATAAAACCGTAAACACGGGGCAAGCGGCAGGAATATTCGAAGAAACGGTGATTGACCGATTTGATCTCCACCGTGACGGACAAGCCGTCGAGCACCTCCTGCCCGTGACCGTAACCGGTCATACTGCGTATCACAGACGATCCACTCCTTTTGCATACAGTAAAAAGATACTATATATATCCCATTATTATTCACACTACATTGTAGCAGTTTTACCCTCTACTGTCAAGAAAAACTGCGCTTTTTAAGCGGATTTTTACGCTTTGTTCACACTCTGCACACCCCCTCGGTGCAAGGCAAAAATAAAAGCCCCGAAAGCTGGGCTTTCGGGGCTTTGTGTGGTGATTATTCCTCGACTGCTTCGACCTCGGCCTCCGCTGCATCCTCGATGATAAACTCGTCATCGAGATCATAGTCGAAATCCGCCTCTTCCTCGTACCACGCCTTTTTCTTTGCGCGGGCACGCAGGGCAATGATCACGATCGTGGTCAAAGCGGCGATCGTCGCAGCAACGGCGGCAACAATGATCCATTTAGCCGTTTTGTTCTTCATATTCCTTCTCCTCCTGATGTGGTAAAATGGGATTCGATTAGGTCTGTTGGTATTATAATACAAATGCCGAATATTGTCAAGATAAGTGTGCAAAAACCGACCGTCTGTGCAGACGGTCGGTTTTATCCGTATTATTCCGCTTGCGGTTCCTGCGGCAGCGCAGCACCTTCCATAATGGCCTTGAAGGTATCGCTGTCCATCTTCTCGTCCTCGATCAGGCGTTCGGCAACCTCACGCAGCTTATCCATATGGTCAGTCAGCGTCTTTTCCGTCGCGGCATAGCCGTCGGAGAGCAGGCGGTAGACCTCCTCGTCGATCTTCGCGGCAATCTCCTCGGAATAGTTGCGAGTGTGACCGAAGTCACGACCGAGGAACACCTCATTCGCATCCGAAGAACCGTACACGATCGGGCCAAGCTTGTCGCTCATACCGTACTTCGTCACCATCTTACGCGCGATCTCGGTCGCCCGCTCAATATCGTTCGATGCACCAGTGGAGATGTCCTCCAGCGTCAGCGCCTCAGCAACACGACCGCCGAGCAACACCTGAATGTCCTCCAGCATCTCGCCGCGGCACTTGTACGAACGATCCTCCTGCGGCAGACTCATCGTGTAACCACCCGCCATTCCTCGCGGAATAATCGAGATCTGGTGCACGGGATCCTGCGTCGGGCAGAAATAGGTCACGACCGCGTGACCCGCCTCGTGATAGGCGGTCAGACGCTTCTCTTTATCGGTCATCACGTGGCTGCGCTTCTCGGTACCGACAACCACCTTGACGGTCGCCTCCTCGATCTCCGCCATCGTAATGGCGTGTAAGCCCCGTCGGGCGGCGAGCAGTGCCGCCTCGTTGAGCAGATTTTCCAGATCCGCGCCGGTGAAGCCCGCCGTGGATTTGGCGATGACCGCCAGATCGACATCGGGAGCGAGGGGCTTGCCCTTCGCGTGCACCTTGAGAATATCCTCACGGCCCTGCAGGTCGGGGGTATTAACCACGATCTGTCGATCGAAACGGCCGGGGCGCATCAGCGCGTGATCGAGAATGTCGGGGCGGTTGGTGGCGGCAATCATAATGATGCCCTCGTTCGCACCGAAGCCGTCCATCTCGACAAGCAGCTGGTTGAGCGTCTGTTCGCGTTCGTCGTGTCCGCCGCCAAGGCCCGCGCCGCGCTGGCGACCGACCGCGTCGATCTCATCAATGAAAATGATGCAAGGAGCGTTCTTCTTTGCTTGATCGAACAGATCACGCACACGGGAAGCACCGACGCCGACGTACATCTCAACAAAGTCTGAGCCGGACATCGAGAAGAAGGGTACACCCGCCTCCCCTGCAACCGCGCGGGCAAGCAACGTCTTACCCGTACCGGGAGGGCCGACGAGTAGCACGCCCTTCGGTACACGCGCACCAAGCTCGGTAAAGCGCGCAGGCGCTTTGAGGAACTCGACGATCTCCTGCAGTTCCTCCTTCTCCTCGTTAGCACCCGCCACATCGTCGAAGGTGGTCTTACGCTTGTCGTCCTGTGCCTGCTTGATCTTCGCCTTGCCGAAGCCCATGATCTTGCCGCCGCCCTCAATGGAGTTCATCGAACGCTTCATCATCACGACCGACAAGATCACCGCGCCGACAAGCAAAAGCGTCGGCAGCCAGTTGACTATCCAAGAGGTATTCTTCACGGGATCCCAATCGAAGTCAATATCGTTATCGGGATTATCATCCATACGCGTTTGCATAACGATCGGATCGATCGTCTGGACAAAATACGCCACGTTCGGCACCTTATAACTAATGACATCCTTCTTGTCGATCTTGCCGTCCTTGTTAATATCGGTGCGGTACTCCTCTCGCAGAGTCAGCTCCACGCGGCCAGTTCCGAGATCCAGCGTAAAGCTCTCCACCTGATCCTCCAAGAAATAGGCCAAGTAGTCGGAATACACCTTCTCCTCCGTATTGGGAACAGCGCCGCCAAGCGCCAGCCACATACCAACGAACAGCACGATCGGAAGACCGATAACTAGCAGAATATTCCGCACCGTGCGTCCGGTATTGTTCTTATTGGGTTCCAAATTATTCA
This sequence comes from Clostridiaceae bacterium, assembly GCA_904501705.1. GTDB lineage: Bacteria > Bacillota > Clostridia > Oscillospirales > Acutalibacteraceae > UBA5905. Next base: position 63,616 of record CAJGCA010000001.1, read on the forward strand.
CTCCTCAATGTATAGGATGGCTTACCGTCGGTCAACCATACGAGAAAATGTTTGGTACTGTCGCTCGGGCACACGCGGCTGTCGCACGCCACGCCCGGCATCAGCACGATACCAGCCTCATCGCACAGCAGCAAGACCTTGTCACGATCATACTGCGGGATACGCAGTTCCTGAAAAAGCGCCTTGAGCGATTTCCCGACTTTGCGTCCTGCGGGATGGAATCGGTCTCCGTCCCGACGACAGCGCACGGTCAGACTGCCTTGTATTCTATCACAGTCCAGCGCATATTTAAAGAATTTTATATGAACATTTTGCAAACAAGCCATTTCTTCACAAGTCATTCGCTGCAAAACATTCTCATGCCCATCAAAGAAAATGTGCATCGGTAATGAATCCACCGCAACACACAAAATCTCCGTCCGCTGTTGCTCGCAGAAGCACTTCAGTCTACCAGCAGACACGCAGACGCTGTAGCCGTCGGGCATATACACCGTGCCACGGTTGGCGATCAACGCCGCCTCCAGCGCCTCAATGTGCCGTTCGGTATAGGATTCGCAGCCGTTCTTCCGCAATAAAAGCTTCCACATCCGCACACGCACAGGCGTATCTTGCCGCAAAAAGGCCTCGCGGGAATAGCTGCCGTCTTGCTCGACGGCTGCCTCATACGCGCATTCGGCCAGTTTGGCAAAATACGCCTCATCCCGGGCGGCCGACTCGCGCAAGCGCGAAAGTGCCGCGTCAACCGACGGATTCATCTCACGCAGTAACGGAAGCAGCTGATGCCGCACACGATTGCGGGTATAAATTGGATCGGCGTTCGTGCTGTCAACGACGTACGCAACGCCGTTATCGGCGCAATACGCTTCTATCTCAGCTCGGGTGCAGTCGAGCAGCGGGCGCACAATGTGTCCGCGCTTGGCAGGAATCCCGCAAAGACCGCCGACGCCGCAACCGCGCAAAACGTGCATCAGCACCGTCTCGGTCGCGTCATCGGCGTTATGAGCCGTAGCGATAACATCGGCGTTTTCCGCAACACGGATACGCTCAAAAATCTCATACCGGACACGGCGGCCTGCTTCTTCCTCACCGACGCCCATCTCATCCGCCAGCGCACGAACATTCACACGCTCGCAGACATAGTCGATGCCATTTTCGGCACAATAGGCGCGCACGTGCGCCTCGTCGCGGTCAGCCTCCTCACCGCGTAGACCGTGATGAACGTGCACAGCTACGACGCGCAAATCACCATCGCGCCACGTATGCAACATATGCAGCAGCGCCATCGAGTCCGGGCCGCCGGAAACACCGGCGATCACCGTCGAACCGGCAGAAAATAAGCCGCTTTTCAGTGTAAAGGCGTAAACCTTTTCAGTTAGAGAGTGCGTGATCATACGCCCTCTCTCTGCGAGGACAGCGCTGTAAACTGCGTGAACTCGCCGCTCCACGCCAGCGGCACGGTGCGCAGATCGCCGTGGCGGTTCTTTGCCACGATAACCTCCGAAGTGTCGGGTGCGGGCGCGGTGTTGGGATCCTGGTTTTCGTTTTTATAATAGTCATTACGGTAGAGGAACAACACCTGATCGGCATCCTGCTCGATCGAGCCGGATTCACGCAGATCCGCCAAGGCGGGACGATGGTTTTCGCCTTTTTTCTCCGTGCTGCGCGAAAGCTGGGCGCACACCATAATCGGCACGTTGAGCTCCTTCGCCATAATTTTCAGACTACGGGTAATTTCGCTGACCTCCTGCACACGGTTGTCAATGCGACGCGCCGAATGCATCAGCTGCAGATAGTCGATAACCACAAAACCAAGATTTTTAATGCGGCGCAAACGCGCCTTCATCTCGGGAACGGTGATGCTCGCGGTATCATCCAAATACAGCGGCGCCTGACACAGCGCGCTGGACGCGGCCGAAATGCGGCCCCACTCATCCGCCGTAAGGTTACCCACACGCAGTTTTTTACTCGACACACGCGCCTCGGACGACAGCAGACGGTTGACCATCTGCTCACGGGACATTTCGAGGTTAAAGAACGCGACGGTCTTATTCTGCAGCATCGCCACGTTACGCGCGATGTTCAGCGCGAAACTGGTCTTACCCATACCGGGGCGCGCACCGACGATGATCAAATCCGAGCGGTTAAGGCCGCTGGTGACCTCATCAAGTGTGGAGATGCCCGTCGGGATGCCGACATACTGATCCCGCTCGTCCGAGGTCAGCTTGCGGAACATCTCATAGTTACTCGCGAGAACGTCCTTGATGTGCAAAAGACCGCCCGTCTGACGATCCTGACGGATATTATAGATGCGCTGTTCCGCCGAGTCAAGCAGCATCTCCGTCTCCACCGACGGATCCATCGCCTCCTCGGTGATCTCACGGGCAGCCTTGATCAGGCAGCGTGCCTCGTACTTATCCCGCACGATCTTGGCGTAGTTCTCCAGATTGGAGATAAACGGCACGGTATTCGCCAGCTTTAATAAGTACGCCTTGCCGTCCTCGGTAGAGAAATACCGCTCGGCCTTGAGCGCCTCCAACACCGTTACAAAGTCAATCTTCTGATTGACCAGCATCTTCTCCAGCATCACGCGATAGATCGCCTGATGCTCGGGTAAGTAAAAGAACTCCGTACGAAGCTTGTCCGCCACGCGATTGATACAGTCGGGATCAACCAGCACCGCGCCGAGCACGGACTGCTCCGCTTCGAGGCTATAGGGTAAGCCTAACCCGTCATTGACTTGTTCTGTCCGGTCTGCCATAACGACACACCTTCCCTTCCTATCGTACTTGCGTTTATTCTGCTACGACGATCTGAATCGCGGCGGTCACGCCGGTATAGAGCTTAACCTCGGCGGTGTAGGTGCCGAAAGCCTTAATATCATTCATCGTAATCTTGCGCTTGTCCACCTTGACGCCGACCTGCTTCTCCAGCGCATCCGCGACCTCCTTGGTGGTAACAGAGCCGAACAGACGTCCGCCGTTGCCCGCCTTGGCGTGGATGGTGAGCGCCTTATCCTTCAGCGTCTCCGCAGCAGCCAGCGCCGCGTCCTTCTCCACCTTCTTGTGGTAAGCAGCGGATTCCTCGCGGTTACGCAGCTCATTCATCGCCTGCGAATCCGCCTCGACCGCCAGTCCGCGGGGAAACAAAAAATTGCGCGCATAACCGTCGGAAACGGTCACGAGCTCGCCTTTCTTCCCCTGCCCCTTGACATCCTGCTTGAGAATAACTTTCATTGTGTGTACCTCCTGTCACGCATCACTCTGCGTGGTTGTTTCTAAAATACTCATCGATCGCCGCACACAGACGCTCACGCGCCTCGGCAACCGTCGTGTTCTTTAATTGCGTGCCCGCCATCGTCAGATGACCGCCGCCGCCGAGCGCTTCCATAATAAGCTGAACGTTGCATTCGCCATACGAGCGTGCGGAGATAATAATCTCATCACCCGCCACGCATAAGACAAACGACGCTTTAATCCCTTGAATCGACAGCATTTCATCCGCCGCCTGCGCAGGAACCGCACGACAATCGGAATAATCCGCATCGGTGGTTACGATCGCCGTATGGTGATACTGCTCCGCCTGCGAGACGAGATCGCACTTTTTCTGATACATCTCGAGTCCGCCCGAAAACATCCGCTTAACCGCCACGGTATCCGCACCAAGACGGCGAAGATGCGCGGCCGCCTCGAAGGTGCGCACACCGGTGTGCAGCACAAAATTCCGGGTATCCAACATAATACCGGACAGCAACGCGTCCGCTTCCATACGGCCGATCAACGCTTCACCCATATACTGCAGCAGCTCCGTCACCAGCTCACACGCCGACGACGAAGACGGCTCGTGATAACTGAGTGCGGTGTCCTGTATGTGGTTGACCAGCTTGCGATGATGGTCAATGATAGCGACACGGGAAGCCGTCTCGTATATCTCAGGGCAATCCAGCATATTCGCTGCGTGGGTGTCCGTGATAATAAGCAACGTGCGCGGAGTAATATTTTCGATAATCTCGTCCGGCTCAGCGAACAGATCCGCCTTCCCAGCCTCGACATAACGTTCGATCAGATCGCCCGCCATCGTCGCGCGACGGCGTACCACGGTCACGGCATCCTTGCCCATATGGCGCGCCGCCACCGTCATCGCGATCGCACTGCCGAGGCAGTCAAGATCCGACTGACGATGACCCATCACCAGAACGCGGTCACTGGAGCGAATCAGATCGCCCAGCGCATTCGCAATGACGCGGGTACGCACCTTCGTGCGACGCTCAACGCCCTTGGAGCGTCCGCCGTAGAAATCAAAGCCGTTGATCGTTTTGATTGCGGTCTGATCGCCGCCGCGAGCCAAGGCCATCTCCAGCGCCTGCCGCGCCATACTCTCGCACTCCTGCATCGTCTTTCCCTGTCCGACACCAATCGACACGGTGATGGACATTCCATCGGTGACAAAAGCACTGCGTACACGGTCAAGAATGGAGAAACGGTCCTTCGTCATCGCATTAAGGTGGCGGTTTTCCACCACTGCCATAAAGCGATCGCCCGCAAACTTTCGCAAAATACCGCCGGATTGCACGATCCACTCGTCCAGCATGGTCTCGATCTGCCCCGCAATGCGGGCGCGGGCACTCTCGCGCATATCCGCGGTCGCCTCGTCGAGGTTATCGATGCACAGCATCAGCACCACAGGACGGCTGGCAGTGTATTCCGCCGCCGTATCCTTGAGCTCGGTATTGTCGGAGAAATACAGCACAAACACCGTCTCATCATCAGCGACGCAATTAATATAAGCCGTCAGCTTGCTGTCGCCGCAAACCACGTCAACCGCAGTCTTCTTGCGCAGATCCTTCGGGGAGATTCCGGAGAAAACATCCGTCAGCATCAAACCGGTCGCGTCATCTCCATGAACGACGCCTTTTCGAAAACGGTTATTCGCAAACAGGATCTCGCCCGCTGCCGTTACCGCGATCGCCGGCATCGGGAACGCGGCAAGTAGTTCCTGACGATGCGGGTCAAGAGATGCTTCCCACAGCTCATGCAGCCCTTGCAGCACCCGCCGATAACGCAACGCAATAAACACCGTCGCTGCAAGTAGCAACAAACAAAGCACCGCAGCACCGATGCCGAGCGTGGGGGCGTAGAAAAAGAGCGCACCCGCCGCAGCCGCCAGCACGATAAACAGTGAGACAGCCACAACGCAGAGATAGCGGACACTCTTTTTCATACGCGTTCACTCCTTGTTCGGGTAGAATTACACATCCATAATGATCGGCAAGATCATCGGGCTGCGCTTGGTCTTCTGGAACAGCATACGGGACAGATCATCCCGCACGCGGGTCTTCATCGTCGCCCAATCACAGCGCGGATTGCGGCAGCAATCCTCTAATGCGCGATATGCGACGGTCTTGATCTCGTCGATTAGACTCTCTGCTTCGCGTACATACACAAAGCCGCGGGACACCACATCGGGACCCGACACCAGATCGCCCGTCACGCCGTCCACCGACGCGACCACGACGATGATGCCGTCCTCCGCGAGATGCTTACGGTCGCGCAGAACGATGCTGCCAACGTCGCCGACGCCGAGTCCGTCCACCAGCACACGGCCCGCCTGCACCGTGCCGACGACCGCCATCTTATCTGCGGTCAGCTCGATGGTGTGGCCGATGCTCGTAATGAGCACGTTCTGGCTCGGCATCCCCATCATCTTCGCCAACCCTGCGTGCTTGTACAGATGCTTCTGCTCGCCGTGGACGGGGATGAAGAACTCGGGCTTGGTCAAGCCGTGGATGATCTTGAGTTCCTCTTGGCAAGCGTGACCCGAGACGTGTACGTCATACATCTTCTCATAAACAACCTCGCAGCCGCGCTTCATCAGCTCGTTGATGACCTTACCAACGGTCTTTTCGTTGCCGGGGATGGGGGTCGCGGAGATGATGATATAATCATCGGGACCGACCTCCACCTTGCGGTGATCGGAGAACGCCATACGGCTAAGCGCCGACATCGGCTCGCCCTGACTACCGGTGGTGATGAGGGTCACGCGATCCTTCGGGTAGTGGTTGATCTCATCAATATCAATGAGCAGGCCATCGGGAATATGCAGATAACCCAGCTCCTGCGCGATGGACACGAAGTTGATCATACTGCGCCCCGACACCGCGACCTTACGGCCGTCCTGTGCGGAGGCGGTCATAATCTGTTGGATACGCGGCAAATTCGAGGAGAAGGTCGCGACGATGATGCGCTTATTCTGCGCCTTACGGAAGAGGTTGGCGAAGCTCTCGCCCACCACCCGCTCGCTCGGCGTATAGCCGGGACGCTCCGCGTTGGTGGAGTCCGCCATCAGCGCGAGGACACCCTCGTTGCCGAGCTGACCGAAGCGTGCGAGATCGATCATCGGCCCCATCACGGGGGTGGTGTCGATCTTAAAGTCGCCGGTGTGCACGACGTAGCCGAGCGGAGTCTTGATCGCCAGAGCCATCGCATCGGGGATGGAATGGTTGACGGCAACGAACTCGACCGAAATATCCTTGCTGACGGTAACCACACCGCCAGCCTTAACCACGTTAAGATTCACCTTTCCCGAGAGCCCGTGCTCCTTGAGTTTGGAATCGATGAGCGCGACGGTCAGCTCGGCGGCAAACACGGGGATATTCATCTCCTTGAGGAAATACGGCAGTGCGCCGATATGATCCTCGTGCCCATGGGTGATAAAGATGCCGCGGATCTTGTCCTTGATCTTCACCGCATAGGAAAAATCAGGCAACACTACGTCGACGCCGAGCAGATCCTCATCCGGAAAGGACATACCACAGTCGATGATGAACGCATCGTCGCCGTATTCAAACACCGCCATATTCTTGCCGATCTCGTCGAGACCGCCAAGCACAGTGTAGTGGATCGGCACGGCGGGCTTCTGTGGCCGTTGTGTCCGCTGATAGCCGCGCGGCTTCTTATTGTACTTTTTGGTGTTATCCGCCTTCTTCTGCGCAGGGCGGTCGGTGGTTTTGGCGTTTGTGTTGTTCGCGCGCGACTTCTGCTGGCCGCCGGCATTCTTTTGCGCGTTGTTCTTCTGCGCGTTTCGCATAGTGTTTTGTTTTTTCTTGTTCTGTTCAGGCATAGTTTTCCTCCTTTTCTGACAGTATAGCGATGGAAAAGACTACATCGAAATTAGCCCCACGTTCGGTGAGGCTGATGCCGATGTGTCTTGCTGAATCTTTAATGAGAGGTGCCGTGGCAGGCTCCGCACCTGCCGTTTTCCGCAATACATAAAGGGGTTGCAGACATCCGATCACAATACATTTAATATATATTACTCTATAATTCTTTTATTGTCAAGAACCTACACCTCCAGAAAAGCGCCCCTTGCAAGGTAAGTATAGGCAGTTTTTCGCGGTTTACCTATTGCGTGACAGGATTTTTCGTGATAAAATATCTTATGATGTTGATTTGGGAGGTGCGGTATGAAGCAGGTAGAGATCTTCACCGACGGCGCGTGCTCCGGCAACCCCGGCAAAGGTGGCTGGGGCGCCGTGCTGCGCTATCAGTCCGTGGAAAAAGAACTGTGCGGCGGCGCGATGGAAACCACCAACAATCGCATGGAGCTCACGGCTGTCATCGAGGCACTGGGCGCACTCAAGGAGCCCTGCGAGGTCGCGCTCACGACCGACTCAAAGTACGTTGTTGACGCGATCGAAAAAGGCTGGGTGTACGCCTGGCAACGCAACGGCTGGCGCAAAGCAGACAAGAAGCCTGCGCTTAACGTCGATCTATGGGAACAGCTTCTCCCTTTACTGAAAAAACACACCGTAACCTTTGTTTGGGTCAAGGGACACGCGGGACACCCCGAAAATGAGCGCTGCGACAAGCTCGCCGTCGAATATTACGGTAATCTGTAATAATGCATTGACAACCGCGTGACAGCGTGTATAATATAACTATCTTCAAGGCGGGGTGAAAGTCCCCACCGGCGGTAATGCTGCCTCAGTCAGACGAGCCCGCGAGCCACTAGGGTTACTCGTGTCACCCTACAGCAGATTTCGGTGTGATCCCGAAGCCGACGGTACAGTCCGGATGAAAGAAGACAGAAAACCCCTGATTTCTGTGCGCCTTGTGAGCCGTATTTTACGGCACACAAGGCGTTTTTATTGAAAGGAAGAAAGATTTATGCAAAACACCTCTTGGCGGCTACGCCGACTGTGCGTGATGGCACTGCTTTGCGCAATGGCGTTCGCAGCGGTCGCTCTCATCCGCATCCCCGTCGTCGCATTTCTCAAATACGAACCGAAGGATGTCCTGCTGGTCATCGGCGGCTTTCTGTTCGGACCGCTCGCCGGCGGCTTGATGGCGGCGGTCGTCGCACTCATCGAGCTGGTCACCGTCAGCGACACCGGGTTGATCGGCTGTATGATGAACGTTCTCTCCTCCTGCCTGTTCGTCTGCAGCGCTGCGGCGATCTACCGTCGCCGTAAAAACCTCTCCGGCGCCGTCATCGGTCTTATTATCGGCGCACTCGCCGCCACCGCAGGGATGCTACTGTGGAACTACCTTGTCACCCCGCTGTATATGGAGTTACCGCGGCAGGCGGTCGCCGAAATGCTGCTGCCCGTGTTTCTCACCTTCAATCTCTTCAAGACCGCGCTCAACAGCGTGCTGGCTCTGCTATTGTACAAGCCCGCTACCAAAGCATTGCGTGCCTCCCGTCTGCTCCCGCCAGCCGAAATATCCGCCGCAAAGCCGCGACGCAGTGTGTGGATCATCGCGTTGTTCAGTCTGCTGACAATGGTGGTTATTTTGCTCGTCTGGAGAGGCATAATTTAGTTATTGACAAAAATCGACTGCTGTGTTATAGTATCACTCGACAATTCCATACCCTTATCAAGAGTGACGGAGGGATCAGGCCCGATGATGTCCGACAACCTGTGGCGCTGCCATAAGGTGTTAAATCCTGCGGTAACAACCGAAAGATGAGGAATTTTCCGACGCTCGGCTGTTGCCGGGCGCTTTTTTATGCATTTTCAAGGAGGTTTATTGCTATGAACAAGCATCTGTTTACATCCGAATCGGTCACCGAAGGGCACCCCGACAAGGTGTGCGATCAGATTTCCGACGCAGTACTCGACGCGATCATCGCACAGGATCCGCAGGCGCACGTGGCCTGCGAGACCTTCTGCACCACCGGCGTTGTCACTGTGATGGGTGAGATCACCACCACCGCTAAGGTGGACATCCCCGCTATCGCACGCCGTGTCGTGCTCGACATCGGCTATGACGGCAAGGACGGCAACTTTGACGGCGCCATCTGCGCCGTGATGACCGCCATCGACGAGCAGTCTCCCGACATCGCAATGGGCGTCAACGACGCTGTCGAGAGCCGCGCAAACAGTGCCGACGCTTACGACCGCATTGGCGCAGGAGATCAGGGCCTGATGTTCGGCTATGCCTGTGACGAGACCCCCGAGCGGATGCCGCTCGCCATCTCCCTGTCCCACGCGCTGTGCAAACAGCTCGCCAAGGTGCGCAAGGACGGCACGCTCCCCTATCTCCAGCCAGACGGCAAGGCGCAGGTGACCGTGGAATATGAGAATGACGTGCCCAGCCGTATTGAAACCGTTGTCGTATCCACGCAGCACACCTCCGACGTATCGCTCGACACCATCCGTGCCGATATTATGCAGTACGTGATCCGCCCCATCATTCCCGCAGAACTGTTTGACGAGAGCACCAAGGTCTACATCAACCCCACCGGCCGTTTCGTGGTCGGCGGTCCGCAGGGCGACACGGGTCTAACCGGGCGCAAGATCATCGTCGACACCTACGGCGGCTACGCCCGTCATGGCGGCGGCGCATTCTCGGGCAAAGACCCGACGAAGGTCGATCGCTCCGCTTGCTATATGGCGCGCTACGCGGCGAAGAACATCGTTGCCGCAGGGCTGGCAAAGCGCTGCGAGATCCAGCTCGCCTACGCTATCGGAGTTGCCACGCCCGTGTCCATCTTCGTTGACACGTTCGGCACCGGCACCGTCGCGGACGAAAAGATCGCTGACGCGGTGTGTAAGGTGTTCGATTTCCGCCCCGCGGCGATCATCGACACGTTGCAGCTTCGCCGCCCGATCTACCGTCCGCTCGCGGCGTATGGTCACATCGGCCGCGAGGATCTCGACGTCGTGTGGGAACGCACCGACAAAATCGACGCACTGCGCGCGGCACTTTCTTAAAATCAACGCAAAAAGCAAGCCCTTGCCGACCGGCAAGGGCTTGCTTTTTATTTGGTTAAAATTGCGTTCAGATCACGCATTTTTTGCGCGGTTGGTTCAGGGAGATCCGCAAACGGGAATGGTATTCCCATATCGTCGTATTTCACCTGACAAATCTTCTTGAAGGGTAGCAGCTCCACCTTATCTACACACAAATGATCAGCCGCGATTTTCTTAAGCGAGCGGACGTTTTGCTCGGTATCGTTCAGAGACGGAATGATCACCTGCCGCAGGGTGGTCGGAATGCGGTGATCGTCCAAAAAACGCAGGAATTCCAAGGGTTTATCAAGTGTACAGCCAACATACTTTACATGTAATTTTGCGTCCGTATACTTGACATCTAACAGCAACCGATCGGTTAGCGCGAGCACCTGCCGCACCTCATCGGTGAGGATGCTCCCCGACGTATCGAGACAGGTGTGTATCCCCCGCTCTCGGCAGAGGGAAAACACCTCACGCACAAACTGCGGCTGCAGCAGCGGCTCACCGCCCGACAGCGTGACGCCGCCCTCGGTGCCGAAATATTCTTTGAAGCGTTCTGCCTTATCGACGATCTCGCGTGCTGTGTACTCCGTGCCGCCCGCCGCATCCCACGTATCGGGATTGTGGCAACAACCACAGCGCAGATGGCATCCCTGCAAGAACACAACATAGCGTACGCCGGGACCATCCACCGTGCCGAGGCTCTGGATAGAGTGCACCCGTCCGATGACAGCATATTCCATTACATCGCCTCGTGGAAGGTACGGCTGATAACCTCGCGCTGCTGCTCACGGGACAGTTTATTGAAATGCACGGCGTATCCGGACACACGAATGGTCAGGTTCGGGTACTCCTCAGGATTCTCATACGCCTTCATCAGAAGCTCACGGTTCATCACATTGACATTAATGTGGTGTGCCTTCTTGGCAAAATATCCATCAAGGATCGCCACAAGATTGCCCACCCGCTCATCGGGTGTTCTTCCGAGCGCCTCGGGCGTGATCGAGAAGGTGTTAGAGACACCGTCGCGGCAATCATCATAGCTAATCTTGGCAACCGAGTTGAGGGACGCCAGCGCGCCGTTCTCCTCGCGGTTGTGCATCGGGTTGGCGCCGGGAGCAAAGGGCGCGCCCGCCTCGCGACCGTCAGGGGTCGCACCGGTATTCTTGCCGTACATCACGTTGGAGGTGATAGTCAGCACCGACAGCGTGTGGATGGCATTGCGATAGGTCGGGGTCTTGCGCAGTTCGGTGATCACCTTGTGGACCATCTCTTTCGCGATGAGGTCAACACGGTCGTCGTCATTGCCGTATTTCGGGAATTCACCGACGGTATCAAAGTCCACAATAAAGCCGTTCTCATCGCGCACGGGATGAACCGCAGCGAACTTGATCGCACTAAGCGAATCAGCGACCACCGACAGGCCCGCGATGCCGAACGCCATCAAGCGCTCAACCTCGGTGTCGTGCAGCGCCATCTGCGTCTTCTCATACGCATACTTGTCGTGCATATAATGAATAACGTTCATCGTATTGACATACAGACGGCTAAGCCACTGAATGTAAATGTCATAACGCTCCATTACCGTATCGTAATCCAGTGTATCCCCTTCGAGGGCAGGCATTTGCGGGCCGATATGGATACCACTAGTCGTATCGTAGCCGCCATTAATGGCGATGAGCAACAGCTTTGCCAGATTGCAACGCGCACCGAAGAACTGCATCTGATGACCGATACGCATTGCCGACACACAGCAGGCAATCGCATAGTCGTCGCCGTACAGCGGGCGCATAATATCGTCGTTCTCGTACTGGATAGAGTCGGTGTCCGCAGATACCTTTGCACAGAATTTCTTGAAATTCATAGGCAGCGCGTTCGACCATAGAATGGTCAGGTTCGGCTCGGGCGCAGAGCCAAGTGTGTACAGCGTATTGAGCATGCGGAAGCAGTTCTTGGTCACGAGGGTGCGACCATCCTCGCCCATACCGCCGACTGCTTCAGTGATCCACATCGGATCGCCGCCGAACAGCTCGTTATATTCCGGAGTGCGAAGATGACGGGCAACACGCAGCTTGATGACAAAGTCATCCATCAGCTCCTGCGCCTCCTGCTCGGTAAGAATGCCCGCAGCCATATCTCGCTCAATATAAATATCAATAAAGGTGCTCACACGGCCGAGCGACATCGCCGCACCGTTCTGCTCCTTAATCGCGCCGAGATACGCAAAGTACGTCCACTGGATCGCCTCGCGGGCGTCCTTTGCAGGCTCGCTGATGTCGTAGCCGTACATCAGCGCCATCTCCTTGAGATGGCCGAGGAAGGAGATCTGCTGATACAGCTCCTCGCTCAAACGGGTCGTATCGGCATTGAACACTTCCCCTGCCAGCGTGGCCTTGTCCTTCTTCTTCTCTTCGATCAGGCGATCAACGCCGTACAGCGCCACACGGCGATAGTCGCCGATAATGCGACCGCGACCATAGGCATCCGGAAGACCCGTGATGACGTGGCTACGGCGCGCCAAGCGCATCTCGTCCGTATAAGCACGGAACACGCCGTCATTATGGGTCGTGCGGTAACGGAAGCCGTCACGCACCTTCTCGCCAAGCTTATAGCCGTACGCTTCGCACGCTTGATGAGCCATACGCATACCACCAAACGGATTGACGCCGCGCTTGAGCGGCGCGTCCGTCTGCAAGCCGACGATCAGCTCGTTCTTCTGATCAATATAGCCGGGAGCGAACGCCGTGAGCGACGACGCCACCTCAGTCGCGACATCCAACACACCGCCGCGGCCGCGTTCCAGCTTAAACAGCGTCTGTACCTTCTCCATCAGCGCCTTAGTGCGCTCGGTCGCACCGGCGAGGAAGGAATCGTCGCCGATATATTCCTTATAATTCTTCTGGATGAAGTCGCGAACGTTGATCTCGTCCTGCCAAGCTCCACCGACAAATCCATTCCAATTCTTATGATCCATAATGATTCCTCCTGACTCCGTTCATTGTCCTGTTGGTTATACCTTACAAGAATTCACATAAAAACGCAAAAAATAGGCAAGTCAGCTTTAGAAACTGAACTGCCCAGACGGTCGGCATATATCCCCCTCACATTCCACCGCGGTAAAGCCGCAAAATCCGTCAGTCGTGCGAGAGCGCGTTTCTATTATACACAATATATTGTGCTCCGTCAATAATCAAAACACATTATTTGTGATATTTTCCGTTTTTATTGATCTGAAACGCGCGATAGATCTGCTCGAGCAGCATCACCCGAGCGAGTTGGTGCGGGAAGGTAAGCTTCGACATTGAAAAACGCAGTCGCGCGCGCCCTTTTACCGTGTCGGACAAGCCCCAGGAGCCGCCGATGATAAACACGATATGGCTCGTACCGTCCACGGCGAGCCGCTCAATATATTCAGCGAGAGCGGGAGAATCCATCTCCTTGCCCTCGATGCACAGCGCAATCACGGCGCTGTCTTTCGGAATCTGCGCGATCAATCGCTCGCCCTCCGCCTCGATGGTCGCGGCGATCTGCGCTGCCGACGGGTTATCGGGAAGGCGCTCCTCCGCAACTTCGACAAGGCGGAACTTACAAAACGCGCCGAGCCGCTTCTCGTACTCCTCACACGCGTCGCGCCAATAGCGCTCCTTGAGCTTCCCTACGCATAAAAGGGTTATGTTCAGCATCGGGTTCACCACCATCAAAAATATGTGATTGGCTGCGTACCGCAAGGCTCCGCAACCCACAAGAGACAATCTAGTCCGACAGCGATCCCTTGCGTGGCAAGCGCATCGCGCGCGGTGCGCTCAGCAAGCTGAGGGGTATTGTTGTGCTGACTCAGGTGCGCAAGCGCGATACGTGTGGCACCCGAGTGCACAAGCTCGGGCAACACCGCCGCACACGCATCGTTCGACAGATGACCAAGATCGCCGAGGATGCGCTTCTTCAAAGGATACGGGTACGGGCCGTTATGCAGCATCACGGGATCGTGGTTGGATTCGATATGCAGCAGCTGACAGCCGCGAAGAACGTCCAGCACTTCGGGCATCACATACCCCATATCGGTCGCAACCGCCAGCGAGCGTTCGGCCGTATCAAATCGGTAACCGAGGCTTGCACGGCAGTCGTGTGGGGTGGCAAACGGCGTGATCTTCATATCACCGATACCGAGCGTCCTGCCCTCGGTCACAGCGTACAGCCGCTGGTTTTCGGTCACACAACCGCTTTGAGCCAGTGCATCCAGCGTTCCCTCGCTTGCGAGCACCGGCCAGCCGAATTGCTTACACAGCACGCGAAGGCCCGCCACGTGATCGGTGTGCTCGTGGGTGACCAGCACCGCTTTGATCGAGCAGGGATTGATCCCCCGCTCATCGAGCGCTTGTCGGATACGCTTTGCCGACACGCCGACATCGACGAGTACGCCGCCATCCTTGGTTGCAATATAGGTACAATTTCCGCTGCTTCCGCTGAACAGCGAGCAGTATCGCATCATAGCGTATGTTCCTCTCCGCAAAAAGACCGCAGAAACCGCCAACGGGCGATGTCTGCGATCTTACGCTGATGTTGGCATCTTATGTCACTTAGTCCGACACGCGTTCAACCTTGGCGCCGAGGCGGGACAGCTTTTCAATAATATCCTCATAGCCTCGTTCGATATAGCGAATGTCCTCGATCTCGGTGACGCCGTCCGCGACCAGACCCGCGATAACCATCGCCGCACCGGCGCGCAGATCCACCGCCTTGACCGTGGCTGCGGTCAGTTTTTCGATACCATTGAAGGTCGCACGATTGCCGTCCACTTCCACCTGAGCGCCCATCTTCTGCAGCTCCTCAGTATAACGGAAGCGATTCTCCCACACACCCTCGGTGATGGTGCTCGTCCCATCCGCGATGGACAGCAGCACCGCGATCTGCGGCTGCATATCCGTCGGAAAGCCGGGGTGCGGCATCGTCTTAATATTGCAACAATGCAGCGGCCCCTCACAGCGCACACGTATGGCATCGTCCATCTCCTCAATGCGTGCGCCCATCTCATCGAGCTTCGTAGTGATAGACTCCAAGTGCTTCGGGATGACGTTGCGCACCAACACGTCGCCGCCGGTCGCCGCTGCCATCGCCATATAGGTCCCCGCCTCAATCTGATCGGGGATGATGGAATAGGTCGCGCCGTACAACTGCTGTACGCCGCGGATCTTAATGACGTCCGTACCCGCGCCGCGAATGTCGGCGCCCATCGTGTTGAGGAAGTTTGCAAGGTCAACGATATGCGGCTCTTTTGCAGCGTTTTCAATCACCGTCATACCGCGCACACGCACCGATGCGAGCATAATATTCACCGTTGCGCCGACGCTCACGGTGTCCAGATACACGGAGTTACCGAGCAGCTGCTCGGCGTGCATCTCAATGATGCCGTCCTCCAGCTGCACCGACTCCGCCCCGAGCGCGTGGAAGCCCTTCAGATGCAAGTCGATCGGGCGTTCGCCGAACCAGCAGCCTCCCGGCATCGGCACACGGGCACTACCCGTCTTGCCGAGTAGCGCGCCGATGAAATAGTACGATGCGCGCATACTCTTCGCCAGATCGTGGTCGACCTCGATCTTATCCACCGTGCGCGGATCGATCTCGACCGTGTGGGGGTCAATGTGTTCAACCTTAGCGCCCAGTTTTTCTAATATTTTAAGCGACGTGCTCACATCGCTGATATGCGGAATATTCTCAATACGGCAAGGCTCGTCCGACAGAATGACCGCCGGCAGAATCGCCACGACCGCATTCTTCGCACCGCTGATATCTACCGCACCGGAGAGACGCACGCCGCCTTTAATACGATATTTCTCCAATCCTTTACACCCCACAGAAGTTGATAAGGAATACCAAACAAGCGCGCAGAACGCGCTCGGAAAATTCACCGGAAGCATCTGCGTTCGCCCACGCAGATTAACCCCTAGTATTATAGCAAATATCGTATAAAAAAGCAACCATATTTCTTAATTTTCCTGCCGTAATGCTTCAACCGGCTTTAACCCCGCGGCTTTGTATGCGGGATACGCACCAAACAGCACCCCCAGCAACAGCGTGAGTGCAAAAACGCCCATCAGACTGAGCGCTGACCACTCGACCACAAAGCCTATCAGTCTTCCTGCGACCGCCATCACAATCATCCCGAGCAGCATACCTGTACCCGCGCCGATCGTGCTGATGAGAAGCGCTCCCGTGATAAACTCCGCCAGTATCCGCCGCCGCGTGGCGCCGATGGCTTTCTTGATACCGATCTCTCGTGTGCGCTCGTGCACCGACGACAGCATCACCGTCATAATACCACAGCCCGACACCAGCAAGGATACACCGCCGATCGCCGTCAAGCCTAGCGACAGTACCACTACCAGCCGCTCCAGACGCGCGCGCTGATTTGACAGATCCTCCGTCTTCAGCGTGCCGATCTCCTCACCGAAATGCGCCAGAGATTTTCGAATCGCGCGCTGCGCCTGCGCTGCACTGCAATCAGCCGACACGCGCACGGCGATCTGATCAAACGTGTCACTCCCTGCCGCCGACTGCATCGTCGTGTACGGCACATACACCATATAGGGGATCAGTGAGGTAACATTCTGCAATAAACTACTGCCCGTCGCGGTCACGCCGACGACCGTCATATCCACACTCATATCATCAAAGAACAGCGTTAACGTACGACCGACGGCATTGTCGCGCCCGAACGCCTCCTGCGACAGTGCCGCATCAATCACACAGACCTCCGCCTCCCCGACGAGATCCCCTTGCGTGAGCAAACGCCCGTGCAGTAATTGAAGAGAGATGACCTGATCCGCTCCCGCATCAATACCGCAGGCAACCGTAGACAATTCTTTTCCGCCAAGCTCCGCGCCCGCAAACTCCAGTGTCAGCGGCATCGCCTGCGACACCATGGATAATTCCCGAATTGAGATCAAGCACGGCATGGTCAATCCCTCGCTGGCGCTCACCGAGATGCCATTGATCCCCATACTCTCCAGTTCGCGATACACTACTTTCTCTCCGACCGAGCCGATGCCCGAGATCAGCACGACCATCGCCGTGCCCACCGCAATACCGCACGCCGTCATCAAGGTACGCAGACCGCTGCGCGTCAGACTGATCCACGCACTGCGAAACAGTTCCTTCATTCCGAAGCCTCCTGCAACACATCAACCGCTTCGCCATCGCTGACCTTATCCGGCTCTAATATCAACGTTCTCCCTACCCAATCGAAATGATCAACCAACACACCACCCGTATATTCCCCCATGGGATCGATCGCCTGACGCTGCGCCCTGCCATCTTGCCAGAAATACACATAGCTCTCGTTATCATCATCCTGCTCAATAGCTTCATAGGGAATCAGCAGGCCCTGCTCCACCGTGGAGACCACCACCTTCGCTTTTGCCGAAAGACCAATGCGCATCGATGCATCCGCTTCATTATCCTCCAGCCGCACAACCCCCTCGACGATGCCCTCGCCGCCAGAAGTGGTCGACGCCGCACCCGAGATCTCTTCCAGACAGCCGTAATACACTTTCTTATCAAATCCGGAGCCGCTGACACGCACCATCTGTCCGACCTCAAGGCTGGGTAGCTGCTTTTCGCGAATGAGTACACGTACCTGCAGCTGTGAGGTCGGCGCAATCGTTATACACGGAGAGGTGGATTCCATGGTCGCACCAGCCATCGCCTCCACCGACAACACGACACCGTCGGTCGGCGATAGGATATTCACCCCCATAGCCGTCAGCGGCAGGGCTTCCGTTAAGCGGCCGTTGCTCAACTGCAATTTCTTTGTCGCTTCTTTATCAATGGTTATAAGCGTATCCCCGGCTGACACACGCTGCCCAACTTCAACAAGCACTTTATCGGCAATACACGTCTGCGGCGCAAACACCGCCTCTATTTCCCCGGCTTCGACCACTCCGCTGCAAGAGACAGTCTGTTCCACCGCCTGTGTCTTGAGCACCATTGTGCGCACCGACGTCGGTTCAACACTCTGCTTTCTTCCGATGCCGATCGCCGCAACTCCCGCCACAGCAACGACCGCTAAAACCCACCACTTTTTCATCCGCTGTCACCTCACAAAATCATCCTCTCTATTGTGCGGCACAGCAGCAAAAATATGTGTGTTTTGATAATAAAAAAGAAAAACGGCCATGCACATGCACTGCTCCAATTTGTGCAGACAATACAAAAAGAACCCTATGGTAGCTAAAATTAAATTTTAAGCAACATACTGACATCGCTTTTCAAGTGGTGTCAGTTTTGTTTTTAGTTGGATGCGCTGATGATTGTAGAAATGGA
>CAJGCA010000002.1 GCA_904501705.1 Clostridiaceae bacterium
CGGGAATGCATCTTCATCCCAGCATCTCGTCATTGTTTGATTTGCGGTCCCGTGCTTTTCCACGCGAATCCACCAAATAGCCAAGTCGGGCTTGTTATATCCGACTTTGATTTCCGTGCCGTCTGTAAACTTGATTTTTACATCGCGCTCGAAACAGCCAATTTCATCATTTGGATATTCAGCACCATCAATTTCCACAAGATCGTCAGAGCATCCGTACACTTTCAGCATCTTTCATTCCTCCTTCGGCGGCTCAAGCGGCAAATCAGCGATTCTGCAATATGCTTCATACTGCTCTGCATCAACAAGCACCGTGTCGTATTTCTTCCACTTTTTGCAGAAATCAATAGACAGCTTTACAGGTTCATCGTCCTTAATGATTTCGCCATACCCGTGCTCTTTGAAATCGCCAAGAGCATATCGCTCTGCTTTATCGGGATACTGTGTGTAGCTGGCGAAACAGCGTGGCTTGTCATCTTCGGTCTGGTGGAATCCCCACAACCAGCACGGCATACCAAATTTCCATCGGTGCTCTGTGTGCTTTATACTGACGGCAACATATTTTCTGTTATCGTTCATGTCTCCTCCTTCGGCGGCTCCGGCAGCGGCATCCAATGAGTTGCGTTATACTTCATATAGTCCTCTATCGGGTCGTAAAACTTTCCAAAATAAAAATGCGCTTCTTTTACATATCCGTTGGAAAAAACAATGCAGTTACAGTCATCTTCCGGCAGCCGCTCCTCCACGCTGATCCAGCGGGGCTTGTTGTCAAGCAAATGGTAATACTCGTTGTTCCACTTACACGCCTCCTCTTGCCATTCGACAACCTTTCGGTTCAGTTCCTCTATGGCATCGGCGGCGGCAATCACCATAGCGTCAACACACCCAGTATAATCTTCGCCGTCTACGATTTTGCCCTTGAACAGACAGCTATCACAATCACATTCGCGGTTGTCTTCGCCAACGCACATCCGCAGACTATTTACCAGTTCTTCATACATGGTCAGCCCTCCTGTTCCACGCTTCGATTGCGCTGTTCCAGTTATAGAACTTCGCAGTTCTACACCCGCAGTCGCTACAAACTGCGCTGAAAAAGTATCTAACACGGTGTAACCCCGATTCTTCATACTGAACAGCGATATATTTATCAATCAGTTCTCCCCCGCAGAACGGGCAAGGTTTAAGTTCCATGGCCGTCCTCCCTCATCTCAAAATCGTCACAGTATTCCGCATCTGCGGTTTCCTCTGCATTCCAAATAGACAAGTGGCATTGACTAATAAAACAATAAGGCTTATCCATATAATCTCGGATGCAGTTTTTGCAATCAAAACACGTCATGTTTCCTCCTTTGGCTCACTCCAAACATCGACGGCCGCTTGCGACGTGAAACACGTCAACCGATTCAAGACCTCCTCGACAACTTGCATACAGCAAGCCCCGTGGTCGTCATAAGGTTCCTGCATGGATTCATATAATTCTTTTCCATACTCCCTTATGCACTCCACCGCGGCATTGACCGCTCTGACCTCCGGGGTTCTTCTGTTCCAATTCGATATGAGTTTGTTCTTGAATATTTCACGATCATCCTTCCACCCATAATGTATGTCCATGCCACCAAGACAATTGTGATCGGAACACACTATGGCATACCCACCTTGTATTTCAACAAACTCGACAGGCTTATGACAATGTGGGCAAGAGAGAAGATTCATTCTGCTTCCTCCTTCTCCGGGGGGCGCTTATCCCGAAACTTGTGCGTCCGGTTCTCCCGGCACCAGTCGCAGGAGCCGTGGTTCCGGCACGTACAGTCGATGGCCTTGCTCCCCCGGTACTGCTTGCGTTTCTCCTTGCCGTGCTCAATGGCCTTGTCAAGGCTCATTGTCTTTCTCCTCAAATTTCTCGCAGGACTCGCTGCGCTGCATGAGACAGCGGTTGTGGAACGGGCAGTTTCCGTATTTGCCGTCGTAGAACGGCTTCTCCCGGCCACCCCAGTGCTTGCAGTTCTTGCAGAACCTACGGCTCATGCCGAAGGTCTGGCGGACTTCCTCCGCAAAGGCGTCGAGATACTTTTCAATACGCTCCTGCCGCCCGTGCTCGGTGAACCACTTGTCCTTAAAAGCGTCCCGGGCCTCGTTCCAGTCACCCTCACCGGTGTCCGCCGACAGATACCACTCCCGGTCGTGGAACAGTTCTGCCAGGTCAGCCACCAGCTCGTTCAGCTCCTTGTCACCGAAGTCGTTGGTGTGATCCTGCAGCTGACAGTAAAAATAGTTCAAAGATCCTCCGCTCATGTTTTTCCCCCCCTTATCAATGATTTCCCCGTATACGGCGGCAGCAAAAACCGCTGCCGAAATGCTGTAAGCCCACCACGGGAGCGTCACGCCTATTGCCTTGGCAATGTAGATACAGTAGAACAGGATCAGCAATTTCATTCCATCACTCCTCCTCTGTGATTTGATCGAGCATCCAGCCGATGTAGAACCGGCACGTCCCGGAGAAGTCCGCCATGCTGATGATGGTCCCCGGCTCGAACTTGTTGTTCAGCACCTTGATCTTGCACTCCTTGGACGGGCAATCGGTGCTGGAACAGTAGGTTATGTCCTTCATAGCAGTTCCTCCACATAGTAGTAAGACTGGGGAGGGTGGAGCAACACACGCTCGGCATAGCCGAACCTGGTCTTTGTAAGGCCGACGAACTCGGTCAGATACTTGGGCCGGTCGTAGATCTTCAGATTGGAGATGTGCCAGCCGTATCCGTTGCGGTGGCCGAGATAGGCGTGGGCTTCCATATAGGAGAGACAGGCGGCATTGAGCGCATCGAAATCCGTCTGCTCATAGTATGCGGGGAAGGGAACGTCCACGGTTTTTATGGCATCACACAAGAACTCACCGATGACTCGCTCCCCCATGATTGTCCAGAACTTCTCCCCGAAGGAACCGGGGGCCGGAATGACGGGAACTTCCCCTCGGGGTTTCCGCCTGGTACAGTAGATGTAGCACTTGAACGGGAGCTTGATGCGCGGATAGTCCTTGCGGAGTTCGATTGTCTTTCTGCCGGAGGCAATGAGTTCACACCAACGGGGGCGGATGGAAAGCATAACGGCCCTGCTCATGTCAGTTCGCCTCCAACTCTTTGATAAGCGCCTCGGTGAAGCTCACCACGCCAAGAAGCCAGCCCTCTTCGCCAGTCATGTCGGCGGGACGAATGTCGTCGTAGCGCTCGTGGATGAACGCCGCCATGCGGCGGAACGCCGAAGCTTCTACCTCGTAGCGGGTAGAGGAATAGTATTTGTTATCAGGCATTTTCTTGCCCTCCTTTCTTTTTTGCCAGATCCTGCGCCCGTTTGCGGAACTTCTCCGGCAAGGGCCAGACTGTGACAAGGGTATCACCGCAGAAGATGTACACGCTTCCGCAGTAGACGCGGACGTTGTTTGCCGTTTCGTACCGATGCCATAGGTAGTCGATGTATCTGTGCAGACCGCCGGTGGTCTCTGCGTGGGTGATGCCGTATAGGAGCGCCTTTCTGGCGTTGTTCTGTATGGCGCTCTTGGGAAGCCCGACGCGCTTGCGGAGGCGCTTGTGGGCATGGCGGGTCACTTCCATTCGCTCACCGCCTTTTCGATGCGGTCGATCTTCTCGTTCAGCTTCCGCCGCTCTTCGTAAAGGAAATCGTATGTTTCGTGATCGCCGTCCCACGAGAGGATGTCCCCGTTCTTATAGTCTTTCGGGATGACAAAGCAACTCTCCCAGTTGTAGATGGCCCAGAACAGATCGTGCGCTTTTTCCGCGTCCTTGATGACGATGTACTGGAAACTTTCATAGACCCTTTCCAGGTTGAACGGGATGACATTGAAATCATCATCCAGAAACATGACGGCATCAAGCGCATTGTCGAAGCGGTGCTCGTAAGCCCAGCATTGCTCTTTGGTAGAAAACTCCTCGCCGTCATCGGCAATCCAGGTCACGACTTTTTTCATGCTTCACTCTCCTTCCTCTCCGGTCGTTACCGCGACCGACACATCATCCAACAGACAGGCGGTCACGTTTTCTGAGGTAGTTTCCGGGATGTTCGCCACGAATTTCCGCCCGTCGGCGTAGGTCAGTTCGATGGTCATTCCTTCGGCTTCTCCTTCCCCGCGTAGGTGTCTTCCATGTTGTTGAGTGCGGTGAGCAGCTTGTTCGCACAACGGTTGCAAAGCCACATCGTCCGCACTCTCGTTCCCAGGTTGTGGTAGTCAAAGTACAGGGTCTCCGGGTATTTCAAACGAATGACCGGCCCGGTAGCGTGGCAAGCAGAACACACCACGGCGTTCGACTCCCGGTATATCTCCGCCGAGAACTTCACACCGGCGGCGTAATCGTATCCGAACTTATCTTTCCGTATCTGGATCATTCCCCCGCCTCCTTCCACACGGGCCTGCGCTTCTTCCACCGCCGCCACGCAAAGATGCGGACCATGGGAGGCTCGGCGTCCAGCCACTTGCTGAACTCCGCGATGTACTGGAGCCGTTGATTGTAGCGCTTCTTGTGCTCCTGCTTTTCGGACATTCAAATCACTCCTTTCCTTACGCCGTCACGCTGTCGAAGACAGACGCGACGCTGGCCGCCGGGGCGTTCACGCTGAACCGGGCGGCGTAGATCTTCGTGGTCGCCACGCTGCTGTGGCCCATGGTTTCGGAGATGTACTGCATATCCACCCCATGCTCCAGAAGGACCGAGGCGTAGCAGTGACGGGCGGCGTGGGCGCGACAGGCTTTTTCCTCACCGAGGATCGACTTGGTAAACTTGTAGACCCTGGCGGAGAGTTCCTGCCGCTCCATGCCCCGCCATTCCCCGCTTTCGGACACCGTGCCGAACAACGGCGCATCGTCCGGCACACCCGTCGGGCGGAAGCCGCTGTCCAGATACCGCTTTACCGCTTTCTGCGCTGCCGAAGGGAATGCTACAGCGCGTATCTTGCCGCCCTTGGTCTTGTTCGGTACGATCACCCCGCTGTCCCAGTCCAGATCACAGGGGCGCAGGGTACGAAGTTCCAAGTTTCGGAGTCCCGACTGCACCATCAGGGCAACCTCCGCCTGCTCCCGGAGCCACACGGCGGTCCTGCGTCCCTTGGCAGGCCGGTCAGCGGTGATAAGCGCCACCATGTCTTCCTCAGTCAAAACGTGCTCGTAGGGCTTCTGGCGGGCCTGGGACAGTTTTTTGCGAGGCGTGTCGGCCTCCTCAGTGTAGAAAGGGACATAGCCAAGAGCTTCGCCGAAGCGGGACAGAAGACGAAGATGGTTCATATACATCGCTCTCGTAGTGATGCTTCGATCCCCGTCATCCTTGAAGTCCAGTACGGCGGCGGGCGTTGGCTCGTCATAGCCTCTTTCCACCATGAAATCCCGGAACAGCCGGAATGTCTGCTCATAGGTAGCCACCGAGTTTTCGGACAGTTCGTTGGTCTTCATCTTGCGGATGTACCGCTCCACCAGTTCGTCATACTTTTTCATTGGGTTTGCCCCTCCTTTCTTTTTTCAAAGAATAATGAATAAACTGCGCCCCCAAAGACCGGCAGAATGGACAAATCTATGCAGGGTCTTTTGTAAGTATCGTGGGGTACGCCTTGGCAATCGCCTCCCGTGGGCTTTCCGCCGTCACTCTCTGCTGATCCACCACGTCCCCAGCATCGTTGGTGATAGTGATGGTGTACCACCGCTTGAATGTCTGGTTTTTCTGGACACCTTTCATATCGTTTCGCTCCTTTCTTATTTGAGTATTAACAAGAAATCCATCCGCCCAAGTCAGGCGGGGCTCATTCACAGCACTCCTTTGGCATAGTGATGATACGCATATTGTCAAATGTTTCTTTGCAGATTTTCAAAAAAGAAAACCGTCTCGAACCCGAGACGGTTTTGTGCAGTTCCCTATGCTGTTACGGTGTAAATATTTTGAAGATTGCGGTGGCAACTCCATCCACCGGCTTTAGCTGCGCCTCATCCGAAAGGCGGCGCATTTCTGTGAGCGTCTTCTGGTCTTCCACCGACAGGCTACCGCCGAGAAAGGCAAGCTTCGCCCATGTGCATCCGATCTCTGCGCCTGGATCTGGAAGCCCCAGAAGAATGATGTCTTGATTGTGCGCAAGGCTTTCCGCCAGACAACGGAGCTTTTCTGCGCGTTCGGAAATGCCTGCCCCGGAAGGACGCTTCGGACGATCTTCCGCAAGCGCACGTTTTATAATCCCTTCAAGGCCGGAGAGCGTGTGGATTCCGGCTTCTTCCAGCGCCGCAGCCAGTTCTGCCGAGGTCATATATACTCTTCTCTTTGCCAGACGGATGGCGTCTTCCACCGGCATATCCACGCCCTCCTCCGATGCGGTGAGCATTTCCGAAGCCGCGTTGGCAATCAGCTTTCTGTCCAGCAGATCCGGGCGGGCCTGCATGATTTTCCCGATCTGCTCCGTGAAATCATCGAACTGCGGCTGGGCAAAATAGGCGGCGAGTTCCATCTGCTCCGGGGTAAAAAGATCGTCGCTTGTCATGCAAAAATCTCCTCCTTTCAAGGCTGCCCGTCATGGATGACTTCCACGTACTCCGCAAAATCGCTGTCGTCTCTACAATAGACGATGCGGATTTGTTCGCCCGGATAATTCCGGTGCATTTTGTTGGCGATTTTGATAGCCTCTCGCTTGTTGTGGCTGCCTGTGCCGTAATCGAGGTCATCACCGTGCGTGACAGCATACCATCTTTTTGCCATGGTGTCCTCCTTCCCAGGCGAATGAAATCCGCCCGTACATCATTTTTACTGTGTAAATTGCACAAAAATGCGCCGCCTCTGTGTGAATTTTGGGGTGAATAAAAATTCATGCGCGAACAGTATAGCAAAAAGCCGCTGAAATATCAACGGCTTGGCTGTAATCGTTTTCGTTCATTTTCGGCCTTTGTCTTGCGCGGCCTCTTTATGTTTTCGTGCGGATTTTTTACCGCCGCTGTGTTCGCCACCAGAGCGTGCGCCCAGTTCTCCGTGAGAAAGAAGATAGGCTTCTTGTACGGGTCGTTTTTGGAAATCCCGATGACGCCGTACTCGGCCAGCTTCAAGGCTCCCTTCCGCACATTGGACGTGCTCATGCCCAGCTCTTTGGCGAGGTCGGTGTAGGTGCCGTGAAACTTCCCGAACGGATCGGCAAAAAGAAGCTCAAAGATCTGGAACTCGATGTTGCCGAGCTTCCGAAAGGCTTTGCCGAAAGAATGAAGATTGATCTCGTACAGTGTCAATGCATTTTACCTCCTTACTGTTTTTCCAGAATGTCGCTCACTGGAACGATGAAATACTCAAAGTTCCAGTTCCCGAGCGCACCGCGCTCACGATAGCCGTTGTAGCGATCTGCGATTTTCTTCGCGCCCTGCTGGCTGAACTGCCAGACCTCTTCCGGGAAGTACCGAATATACTCGGCGCTGCACCACTTCTTATCCAAGCACTTGCACATCTGATACTCGACGCGCCCGGTGAACTTGCTCTTTCTGGCAACGTAGTATTTCAAGGCTTTTCCACTCCTTACTGTGAAATTTCTGTCTGTCCGTGCTTCGCACAGTATTCCACCTTCTTCATCATGTACTCCGGCGTCTTGCCGGTCAGAAGAAAATAGCCGTAGCCCTGAAGGTCGGCGTCCTTCGGCAGAGAATAACGCCGCCTGATCCTGTTGTTCTTCGTCTTGTTCAGCACGACACGGCCATCTACCGCGCCCATCCACATATCCGGGTGCTGATAGTTGGAATAGACCAGCAGTTCGTGGCCGTCCATCTTTGCATCATAGAACTTTTGAAACTTGTTCTCGCCGTATGTCCAGGTCATTCCTTTTCTCCTTTCTTCTTCGGCACAAAATCCGTGGCGCACCAGCCCCACACAATGCCGATCATCTTCGTGCAGTTCTTCCTATTGGCACAGTTCTTGCAGTCGCCGGACATTATTCATTCTCCTCTCTGAAAAAGTAGATCCTGTCCTCGCGGCGACTCACTACAACCGGGAGATGGTAGCGTCTGGCTGCCGTCTTGAAACAGGCCGCTTTTGAACCGGCGTTTTCCCCGTCCCGCAAAACGTATTGCGCGCATGGCAGACCGCTTTTCAAAAAGTCATGCAGTTCTTTGATGTTCCACCCGTACCCTGTTTGAACGTCGTTCATGGCCTCTTCCATTGAAACGGCAACAAACATATTTCAGCCCTCCTTTTCTTTCATAATCTTCCGGCACTCGGTCTCGAAGTCTTTGTAAATGCGATCACCGACAAAGCCGGTGAAGTCCCGGACGGTATCACAGGCGGAGGCCGGGACGATGAACACGATCTCGTGACCATCCAGGTCGGTGTTTTCCCCCACCAGCGTCTCGTACCGGAAAGCGTTCCGGTACATGATTGCTACGTTCTTCACGGCGGAGAAAAATTCCTCGTCGGTGAGAGAAATTCCCTCGGTCAGAAGATCCTCACGGTAGCCGTAGTCGAACAGGGCGGTGACGGCCATGGCTTTCTCGCACTTGTACTCCACCACATACATGCAGAGGCCAGCGCCCTCCATCCAGTAGTTCTCGTACAGCTCCCGGGCGGAGCGGGGCAGCTCGTCAACGTCGTGGAACCCCCACGGATCAGTGCCGGGGATGTTGATGTCGCCACAGGCATTGCAGTAGTAGAACAGTTCCTCGTTCTTGTAGACTTCGTTCAGGCTCTTGGTGCGGTCGATCATGTATCCTTCGCCCTCCCACATTTCTCCGTAGGTTTTATACATGCCATCCCACCCGTCCTCGTCGTGGAGAATGGGCTGATCCTTCCACTCGCAAAAGACCTCCATGGCGATGTAGTTCATGTTCACGCCTCCTTTTCAATTTTCACTATGTACAGATTGCCGTCGATCTCCACTTCAATATCATCCGACAGCTCAAACTCGCAGTCGATGATAACGTCCCGGCTTCCATCCGGCGAAGTCCACACCACGTCGTCGTAGTAATTCTCTGTGCCGGAACACATATCATAGTTCATGGTGCTTCCATCGGCAAAGTGCGCGGTGAAGACCCCCTCACAATGGTGCGTGTTTGCGCCAGCTTCTTGCAGTTCTTCGTCCGTCATTTCTTCCAGGCTGTAGATGTGCAGGAGCCGGTTGATGCGGTCAAACTCGCTGGCCTTGATTTTTACGGTATCGGTGTAGGTCACGTTCCCGCCTCCTCCCAAAATTCTACGTTCTTGATATGATCGTCCAGAAACAGGTCAATGTCCTCGACGCTTTCGGGAACACACACATAAAACACCGGCCCGATGGTCGGGTAGACTTTCACGGTCAGGTATTCGCCGCTCATATTCACACCTCCTTTGCAGGGAAAAGCCCTTTTTCAGTGACCTCGTGCCATTTTCTTTCTCTGGTGAAATAGTCCATGCCGAGAACATATTTTACGTTCGGACACACTTTGAGGAGTTCTTTGCAGTCCTTGGCGAACACGATGCCAAGCGGCCTTCGGTTTTCGTCGTAGCAGTCATATAGGATGTCTTGCGGGCTACGCATTTTCAGCACTTCCTTTCAGTTCTTGGCAACGGTCTCACAGAGAGCGGGGCAGTAGCGGACACAGTTAGTGTCATCCACCACGCAACCGTCCTCCCGGAGATAGTATCTGTTCATGGCATTTGCGCCGGTGACGCAGATGCCGTACTTCTCCTTTGCTTCTTTCTTGGTGATCTCTTTCATACAGATTTCTCCTTTCATTCCTCACAGAATTTCTTTGTAGCCGTACCAATTCCCGTCATCCAGACGAACAGAAATTCCCTTGATGTACTCCACGGCTTCGATCTCAACAATCTGCATAGTTTTTTTGCTATGCTTTACAGTTACCTCGTCGCCGGGGTGAAGTTTCAGCGCGTCGATGTACCTCATTGTCAGTTCCCCTTTCACAGTTCCCGCGCACGATTGACGCAGTAGGCATACACGGCGCAGTAGTCCTCGTTGGTGATGTTCATGTTGTCGGCGGCTTCCTCGATGATGTTTTCCAGCTCTTCCATCGTAATGGCCGCGTCGATTCTTTCTGCGTAGATGCTCATGCCTGGGCCTCCTCTTCGTCGAAGTATGCCTTAATGAAGTCACCAAAACCGCAATCTTCCAGATCTTCACGGGTCAAAACCGTAAGAAGATCCTCGATGATCTCCGCATCGTCCCAATTGCTGCTTTGGCAGCCACCGATAAAAAGGTCAATAAGTTTCTCCACTTTCGTTTTGATATTCCTCATGCCTGGGCCTCCTTTGCAAAATTGTTTACTTCTTCCCCAAAGTCACAGCCTTTCTCCTCAATCAGCCATTGAACAGTTTTCTTTAGTTCTTCAAGCTCAAAGGGCAGAAGAAACCACCGGCATCCCTTGTCTTTATACCAGAAGCGCGGTTTTCCATTTACCAGATCATACCGAACAATGCGGCTTTCAAACCGCAAAATATGTCCGGTCTCGAAATTGTATGAGAACATTCCCATTTCAATCCTCTCCTTCCTCGGCGGTGCCGAATTTGCCGTCAAAGAGCATATCCGCGACGGCAATGTACAGTTCGTCGATCTTCTGCTCCTGCGTTTTCGTCAGGTTCTTGCTGTGGTATTTAAACCACATCTTGAAACTGTCCATGGTGTCCATGAAGATGTTTCGCGCTTCGTCGTACAGCTCGCACGTCTCGCGCTCGTCCATGCTCACGTACCGGCTTCCTTCTACGCGCCGCGCAGAGATTTGAAGCTCGTATTCCTGGCCGTTCACGGTGATTGTTTTGTGCATCTTCATGCCTCCTTGTCGTGGATGACATAGAACACAAGGGCCGCAGACCGTTCCTCTACCGTTACGGCCACGCCCTGCCGTTCATACTTCCTCAGAAGTTTGTCGCGCTCCTTCTCCGTGCGGCAGATGTACGGATTGCCGCCGCTCTCATACCGGAAGTGATACCACATATATCCGCCCCTCCTTTGTGCAGATCGTCAGAAGAAAACCAGTTCAGAAAGAACGATCTTCCCCTCGCCCGTTTCTTCTTCTCCGTCCGTGTCGGCGTACACGGTAAAAGCATCACCGTCGTATTCGCCCAGATCGTCCCGGAAAACCACCGGCCAGTCGCCGTACAGTTCCAGTCGCTCCCGTAGTTCTTTGATAAGTTCGGAAACCTTCATCCGGCCCACTCCTTTCAATGAATAATGAATGGCAGCGCCCCAAAAAGTCCGTCAATTTGCACAAAGATTGTGCTGATTTTTATGGCACTGGATCACCGTGAACGCCGCATCCTGGACTTCCTCGTAGCAGTCAATGGGCCGGTCTCTGTATTCGTCCACCACTTCATCCATGAGAGGTCGAAACTCTTCCACCGTGAGGCCGAACACGGCCTTGAAGTCCTCCGCCGTGGAGTAGTAGTTGACGGTAAATTCCTCCACATCCATGCGGTTGAAGATTTCCTGTTGCTCCATGAAAGCGTTGTACAGTTCTTCGGCGGTCAGCTCGATCTCGATTTCGTCACAGCCAAACACGATGTTTTTGTCGTGTGGTTTTCTGTAGATTTTCATGTTGTCAGCTCCTTTCAATCGGTGGTGTGATCGCATGAGTCCCGAATGTCTTCAAGGAAAACCGTTTTTGCCTTTATGCTGTCCACCTTCCATCCGGCTTTGTTCAATCTGCCCCACACATAGCTGTGTGCCTGATCGTAGGAATAGGCGGCGACATATCTTTCCGACGTGTCATGCAGCGGCGGCTCCATAAACCGCTCTCTGGTTGCCTCTATCGTGAATTTCCAAACGTACATCGCTTTGCCTCTCCTTTGTACAGATTTTCAAAACTGGGCGGTGACTTCCGCCACTTCTTCCTTGATCTTCTCGATGATATCCGCCGTCAGTTCGATCTCGTCATTCCAGCTTTCGTCAATCGTCGCGCACTGAGACAGCATGGACGCCACGCCCCCGATCACCATGCAGACCATGAACGCCTCCGGATCGTCGAACGGGTTCCAGCGGTGCTCCCCAAAGTTGCCATTCTCATACTCCCAATATTCCCCGGCCTCGTCCCACCACTCTTTGATGTAGTCTTTCGCCTCGGCCCTGGAATACGTGCAGGTGCCGTCTGCGTTCATGCGCTCGGTCAAGGTATACGCAAGGTCACAGGAATAAACCGTCTGACCCTCGTAGCTGTCCAGCGCGTCGATGATCGTGTCCCGGCAGTAATCGCTGAAGTTCTCCATTATATGTGCGTCTCCTTTCTACAGCTCTTCACGCCTCGATGTAGTCAAGGCTCGTTTCCTGGTGCATCAGCCAATCCATCAAAAGGATTTCCACGCTGGCTACGTCCGTCGCGTCCCCAGCCTCATAGGCGAAGTCCCGCGCCTGTTCTTCATCGTCAAAGTAGTGGTCGCTCTCCGCGCCGTCATTGAAAACAACGCGGGCGATATAGTCATACCGTTCCGCAATCGTCATACATCCGCACCACCTTTCTGTAGTTCTTCCAGCCGCGCACAAAGGGCGGCAATCTCGGCGTTTGCCTTTTCTGTCCAGCCGCGAACAAGCTCCCGGTATGCCTCGTGCGCGGTTGCGTCATACTCGCCGGAAAATCCGTGCTCCATGTGATAGCGGCGCATTTCCGCCTCCCGGTTGATGCTGGCGTCGATGTTTTCTTCGCGCTTCATGTTGTCCTGGCGTAGTGCCCAAATGCGGCCCTTGATTTTGTCAATCTCTGTCATGCCCGCGCCACCTTTCTGTAGTTCTTCAGTCGAACCATTGGCTGTCAATGCGAACATCATTTCTCCAATACCAGTCGATTAGAAAAAGCTCCCATCCGGCCATCGGGACAATGCCGTTGTCGTCCAAATCATCGACATACTCCCGCGCTTCCTCCACGGTATCAAAGGTTTTTTCGCTTTCGGAACCGTTCTCGTAGGTAACGCGAACCATAAAGGAATATCGCTCTTTCATTTTCTTCTCCTTTACTCCCGCACCTTTTTTGCGCCAGTCTTCACGTCATAGAGCAGACGCAGCCCGGTGAATTTGTTTTCAAACTCGATGATGCCGTTTCCGTGATCCCGGAAGAACGCAAAGCCGCTTTTATAAATGCTATCCATATTGTCAACCTCTTTTCTGTAGATCTTCAGACGGCCTCGTACTCGCAGACGGTGACGCACCTGGTGTTGCTGATACGGTACATTACCACGTCCTCGGGCTTGCACCCGGCAGCGTCGGCAATTTCTTTTCGGATGCCTTCATCGTGCCGGTCGTGGCAGTAAACCGTCCAGCCGGAAATATCCTCGGGATCGTCCGGCTCCTTTTCTCCCTCGTCAACCATCCACTCCGTTCCCGTGTTGAAATACTCCGTTTCAAAGTTTTTCAGTGCTTCACGGTTCCACTCGTCCACGGGATAGAAAACGTCGTTCCAATCGCCTTGGCAGCATCCCCGGATCGTCGTGTGATCGTACTTTTTCCCCAGCACGATAGACGCCACGGCGCACAGAATATCGTCATCGTCGCGCCCGTTTCGACGGCCAAAGCCGTATTCCTGGATAAGTTCGCACAGCTCTTTTACTTCCTTTGTGCTGTACCGCTCTTTGTGCGCCGGATAGAGCAAGTCCTGGATCGCGGCAGTACGATTTTTATACCAGTTGTTTTTCCCATACCGTTCAAAATCGTCCAGCACGTCGGCCAGCTCTTCAGCTTCCAGCACGTCATACACGCGCCGAAAATCCGGGTTCCAGTGCTCTTTATAGTCCCGGTTCCCGGCCACGGTGATATCTTCCGGCCAGCACGAATCGAAAAAGAGCGGGCTTTCCTGATACTCGGGGTTGATTTGTCTTGCATACACTTTCATTTTTTAGCCTCCTTTGTGCAGTTCTCAGCGGGACAGGAGGTCGTAAACCTCCCACGTTTCATAGCGCAGCACCCCGCACTCCTCGCCGCACCACCGCCGGGTTCCGTCCCACATGGGGCCGCAGTACCCGTCAAATACCGGGCGGTTGTCCAGCTCTTCCCGGTGTACCCATCCACCCCGCGCCCGAGCCTCGCTCTCGTCCGCAGAGCGGATGGCCGTCAGCTTTTCGGCTTCTTCCACGGTCATTCTCTGCCCGTTGCGCGGGCCGCCCACAAATTCACAGTACATCTTCATTTTTTGTTCCTCTTTTCTGTAGATTTTAATACGGCCTGTCTCGTCAGTACCGGGCGGCCATTCCCGGCAGACGCGCCGCCTCCCTCGGCGCGTTTCGACTTTTTATGCCTGTTTGATAAACTCGGCCAGCAGTTCACGCATGGCCGCCTTGCGTTCCTCATAGGGCGCTTTCCACATCATTTCATCGTTGATCTTTCTCGCCCTGGCTTCAAATTCGCAGATGTTGTTTGCAGTTCTCCCCACCATGCCCCGGTAGCCGGTGCAGATCGTCAGGCCGTCCACGATGTAAACATCAAAGTTCCAGCCGTAGACGCCGCAGGTGTACGCAACCGGCTTCTCAAAGGTCAAAAGATTTTGCAGATCGCAATACCCGGCGGACACCACGCGCCCGCCCTGCTCCCGGATTGCCTTTGCCGTAGTTTTGAATTTCATTTGTAAAACCTCCGTTTCTTTTTTGTGTGGATTTTTATATTTTGAATATGTGCGTTGGCTTTGCTTTGTTCTCAGTTACGGCGACGAAAACGCCCCGCGCCTGGACAATTTGCGCCGCATACGCTCGAGCCTCGTCCAGCGTGGCGAAAATGTGGCCGCGTTTTGTGTCGTGTACTTTGAAACTCATGTTTTACCCTCCAATCACGCAAGCTGGAGAATATTTTCCCCATAGATTCCATAGAGCGTCCGGGCCGCGCTTTTCCGCGTCCGCCCCCACTCCGCTCGAGTGAATTTTTCGCCGTTTTTCAGAATAATCGTGAAAACATGAACTCGCATAGAATTGTTGACCTCTTTTCTACAGATTTTTATGGTTGAAAGTTCGCGCAAAAAAACCGGGGCATTTTGCCCCGGCCCTTTTGTCCGAATTTTCTTTTTTCGCTTGTCCTGGATCGTTGCGCGGGGTGTCGGCGTGTTCCAGCCGTAGCCGGTGAGCGCACCCCGCGCCCGTTTTCCGTCAAGCCATAGACCGCGCCGCCATTACCAGCCGGGTCAAACTGTCGTCATGTTCAACCGGCAGCGCGTCCCATTCCTTTTTCCCAATTTCACAAAACGCTTTGACGTGGCGGCCTGTCGTGGCGCTCCAGCCGCTCCAAAGGCGGTGCAACGTCCCGTCGGGATCGCGGCGAATTACATTTGTATCATAGCTTTTCAAGACCTCCGCGCCGTCGCCGTAGCGGAAAACTTTTGCTTTCCCGTAAAAGCTCTTTCGCCCGTCGCGCGGGGAAAGTTCGTAAATGCACATTTTCTTTTCTCCTTTCAAAATCCGTATGCAATCCGGTAGTTGCTTTTTTGTTCGTCGTTGTCAAAGAAAACGACTTTATCACACCCGGGACCATACCCCGCGAACCCGTGCGAATAATCCCCTTGTTCGTTCCGCGCCTTGACTTTGTTCCACTTGTCAAGGAATTTTCTGTACTCGTCGCAATACTGGAAAATACTCATGTTTTACCGCTCCTTTTCCCGATAGTGGAAAGCGGCGGCGGCTGGATCGTCGCCCCGCCGCCGTTGCTTTCCGTGTAATAATGAACGGGGACGGGCGAAAAAGACCGTCGTTTTTCATAAAAAGAAAAGTTTGTTTTTGTGCGTATTGACGGCGGTTTTCTGCTTTCCGCTTTCTCTTTCCGCTTAATAATGAATGAAAGCGGCCCCAAAAGACCGTTAAAACTAACAAAAAAACGGTCCTGGAATTGTGCAAATAGTAGAACGTTGTAAAAGCCGGATCACCGCGAAAAACGAAAAAACCACAATATATTGTGGTTGACTTTGTGGGCCAACACAATATATTGTGGTTATCCAGGAACGCCCCGCGCTGCAATTTTGACTTGTGGCGGCGGCGGGTGTATAATGGCTATAGTCAGGGGGGACGGAAAGCCCGCCCCCCGCCGCCCGGATTGCCCCCGGGCGGGCCGTGGGAAAGGCACCACGGCGGAACAATTATAGACCGGCCCCCCGCCGCCGTCAAGAGCGGGAGAAAGGAAAGCGCACCATGAAAACCGAAAACACCACCAAAGCCGCCCCCGCTGTAATCCGTCTCCAGTATGCTGGCCCCGACGTTATGAACGCCGCCCCCCCGCGCAAGCCCCGCAAGACCGCCCCCGCCGACGGTGAAAGCGCCCCGGCCCCCGTTGGCAACGGCGGCGCGGATTTTGCCGCGCTGGATTTTTCCGCGCAAGAAAGCATTGTTGCCGCGTCCGTTTGCAACGCTTTCAAATTGATTGAAAGCCAAAGCGGGAAAGCGTTCTTTGAAATGGAGAACGCGCACGGGGAGGACGCACGACAAGAAACATTTTGCCTTTGCCTTGAACGGGCCGAAAGCGAAAAGTATTGTTTTCTACCGCTTGCGCTCTATGTAGCGAAAGCCGCCGCAACCGCTTGCAATCGTTTAGTATACCAAGCCAGCAAGAGCGCGGAAAGCATAGACGCGGACAACCGCGCCCCCGGTATGGCGGAACGGATCGACGGCCCGGAACGCGCCGCCGAAAGCGCCGATTTTCTACCCCGGGCGCTTGACCTTATTCCCGACGATATGACCCGCACGAACGCCGCCCGCCTTGCGGCCCTACTGGCGGCGGGGTATACAATCAAAGAAAGCGCCGGTATTATCGGCATAGGAGAAAAGACCGCGCAAAGAACTATAAAAGCCCTTCAGAACGCCGCCGCCATTATCCGCGCCGCCGACGGCGAAAGCGCCGCCCTTGATAGGGTTATTGAGAGCGACGAAAGGACAAAATGCCAGCTTGACCGCCGTATCCGCGCCGCCTTAGTTGCCGCCGCCCGCCACGATATAGGCCCCGCCGCCGCCGCTGGCGCTGTCCAATGGGTAGAGAAAAAGCCCGCCGCCGTGCTTGAATGGCGTCGTCTTTCATACGTCGAGCGCGTCGCATACGCCGCCGCGAACCAAGCCAGCTTGCGCGAGCTGTTCAAGATGAAATAAGCCCCCCGGCCATAAGCCCCGCCAAATTCGGCGGGGCATTTTTGCGCCCCGTTCCCGCGCCCGCGCGCGTTATGGCTTGCGCTGCAAAAACCGCCCACGCCGCACCGCCGATCCCCACGGGGGGAACAATTAGAAGGGGGGGGTTATAGGGGGGGAAAGTAAAAGAAGGGGGATAAACAAGCGCCGGTATTATTGCCGCTGTATATATAGCAAGGGACGCAAAAGAGCAAAGGCGGGACAGGCGGCGCACGGGGGAAGGGGTGCTGGCGGGGACAACGGCTTGACCGCATGGCGGCCCGCCGTGATTGCCGCCGCCGTGATTGCCGCCGCCGTGCATCCGGCAATATAGACCCGCCACGGCCCGCGCCGCTTGTAATACTCATATTGTGCAATATGAATATTGCAATCCCCCCCGTTTTGGAACCGGAGAACGCGCCAGGAAACGCCGGGCGAACAAAGCACCCCCCAATTTTCACTTCTTTTCCTCGCGCCTGCGTACCATACACTCTGTAGCTTCACCAGCGCCGCTGTGGGGACGTTTTATATTCCGGCGGGTGTACGTGGATGCCGGAGCTTATAGATCGCTGTGGAGGCGCGTAGGCGAACCTGGCGGGGAGAGAAATCTGAAATGGCACTTTGGATTTGCACTTTGCACTTTGGGTGGCACTTTGGGGAAATGGCGTATTTTCTCCGGCAGTTATCGTTGGAGTGTAATTGGTGGAGAAAAAACGATGGAACGCGTGGGCGCTCCGCGCATACCTTTTGACTTATATCGTGCGCGAGGTTAGCACAAAAGTAAGGCTTGAGCCGGAGGGCAGCCGGGGTGGTGCTGGTGCTGGGGTGCTCGGTAGGTGCGGCGGTGGTGGCAGGTAGTTGCGGTAGTGGTGAAAAGTAGTTGCGAGGGGGTTGACAAGATGCGAGATGTGTGATAGTTTATAGGAGCAACGGAGCAGGCTATCCTCCTATGGCACCCTAACGGTCTTTCTTCCTTTCGCCGGTAGGGTGCCTTTTTAAAAATTGTGTACGGTCGCTTCGCTCCCTTATATATGCTGTTGTAGCTCAACTGGCAGAGCTTCGGCGAGTGAAGGGATATTCGTCTGAATGCCCTTGATGCTGGTTCGAATCCAGCCGACAGCACCAATTCTCCGTGGACGCCCTGGCCGTGGCGACGGTCGCCAGATGTGTGCAGCGCAGTTCGACTCTGCAAGCTCGATGGTTCGACTCCTGACAGCGCCGGTGCAATATCACATCTCACGAGTGGGAACAGTCGGATGGGTGATGCTAAGTCCTGAAGTAAGCCCCTCAAGCCGCGATGTTGCAATTGCGTGTGTGGTCAGCTCACAAAAGCGCGGTGTGGATATGACCCGTGGGTACTACGTCAGTGCCGCAATGTGTGGTGCCACGAAATCCGCGAGGCTCAATGTGCTGTGTGAGGATCGAGCCGCCACATTACAATATGCCGATGCAAGACTGTCGCGCGATGCCGCAGAGAGCAGAACGCCAGCCGGTTAGATTCCGGCCATCGGCACCAAGGGCGCATTTCTTTTGGCTTTTTCTTGTTCGGGCCTTTGACGTGAAAGAAAAAGCCGGGGGCCATGCCCCTTCAAAACATGGAGCGCCGCCAACCGGGCGCTATAAATTCGTGGAGTAGGTTGGCAGACGTGCCATCCGTGAAGCCGGACGGATCAAAACCGATAGAGCGCCACGAACTGCGACTGCGGCGCAATGGATGGGTAAGGCGCTTTTGTGAAACCCATCACCGCAGACATGGCTCTTTAGCTCAGTCCGGCAGAGCGCCCGCCTGTTAAGCGGGAAGTCGTAGGATCGAAGCCTACAGGAGCCGCCAGAGGCAAGGTCGCACCTTGCTATGTGGGCGGGAGCAGGCTACCCCCACAAAAAATGACAATGCCAGTGGAAAGCGCGTCCTACGCGGCAATCACTCTGGAAACTGCACATACGCAGCCTTGCCCGAGTCGGTAAGGGGCCGGATCGCTAATCCGAGGTCAGAGGAAACTCTGCGGGAGTTCAAGTCTCTCAGGCTGCGCCAGAGAAGCGAGGGAACCTTGTTTGTTCGTGTGTGCGCACCACGGCAAAACTGGGGAAACAGCTTTGCAAGATACCTCGTAAGGCACTTCTCACCAAGTAACTGCGGCGGGTCAGTTCTGTGACTGCCGGACTGCGAGGGTGGCCACCCGTTTAACATGCTGTTCGGGGTCTTACAACCGCCATCGGGCTGATGCGCATTTGGCCCACCGACTGCCGTGGGGAATCCTGCGGTCATATTTGTGCCGTCGCTGGAAAGCGGCCCCACGATCCGGGGACACGCAGAAGCGCGGCAAATACGAAAGAGCGCAGTAGGCCGTTCGCGGATGCGTTCTTGCAAAGGCCGGGTTGTTCGGGATCTGGCCTTAGTTCTCGCAACTGCCGACCCGCTGTGTACGGGGCCGCACCTCCGGCACGAGCGGAAAGGTGGCCGAAAAATGGTCCGGTGGCGTCTGCCCCGGGCTGTTTTTTTACCCATCCCGTTTCAAAATCTGCTGACAAAAATAGAAACGCCCATCCCAGCAGTTGCGTTAGTTGCTGGATGGGCGTTTTGTAATTTGACAATATGCGTATGATCGTCACGCCGAAGGAGGTGTGGCGCAATAAAACATTACGGAGACGTTGCCAGACTGAGCGGACACGAGCTTCCGGTTGTGGATGTGGTGACATTTGGGGCACCGTGCCAGGACCTCAGCGTTGCCGGTTCAAGGGCTGGAATGAAGCACGAGGGACGCGGCGATGACGAGACCACACGGAGCGGGCTGTTCTTTGAGGCAATACGGATCATAGAGGAGATGAGGGAGCGTGAACGAAATTCTGGACGGACAGGTGAGCATGTACGACCTCGGTATGCTGTCTACGAAAATGTCCCCGGCGCTTTCACGAGCGGAAAGCCAAAGGGCGCAGACTTCGCAGCGGTCATCAAAGCATTCATCGAAGTCGCGGAACCGGGAGCCGCTGTGCATGTGTGTATACCGGACGGAGGATGGACACACGCCGGGTGCTACTATGCTGAAGATGGCTCATGGAGCGTTGCTTGGCGACTTCACGACGCGAGGTTTTGGGGAGTCCCCCAGAGAAGAAAACGTGTCTCTGTTGTCGCAGATTTTGGAGGCATCAGTGCCCCAGAAATACTTTTTGAGCGAAAGGGCTTGCATGGGCATCCTTGCGAGGGCGGAGAAGCGCGGCAAGGAACTCCCGCCCGAACTGAAAACTGCGCTGGAACGGCAATCTGCTATGACGCCAGAGGAAATGGCGACGGCGGGACCGTTTGCACAATAACCGGCGACCACAACAACAGAGTCACGGACTACACGGCGCTCGTGCTACCGTTTGATACGACGCAAGTAACGCACCCCGCCAACTACAGCCATCCGAAACCTGGCGATCCATGTCATCCTCTCGCGGCCACGGCCCATCCTCCCGCCGTTGCTTTCAAGCAAGGGAACGGGCCAAAGGCACGAGGTATCGGCGCGGAAACTGAATGTTCTCCATCTTTAGTCGCCGCCGAGAGCGGTACAAACATGGTCCCCGCCGTCTGCATCGGGAACGGGCAGCTCCACAACATCTCGATGCAGGACACCGCGAACACGCTGGACACCATGCACGACGCGCAAGCGGTGATGATCCCGGTCTTGGCACACGCGCTGAAAAGCAAATCGAACTGTGACTTTCGGGAAGACAGCGAGATGTATGTGCTTCAAAACGCCGTCCGTCGTCTCATGCCCATCGAATGCGAACGTCTCCAGGGCTTCCCGGATAACTGGTCCAGGTACGGGATCAACGAGAAGGGGAAGATTTACGAGCTGTCTGACAGCGCGAGATACAAATTGCAGGGCAACAGCATTGCCCGCCCATTCTGGACTTGGCTTCTTCGCCGGATCGCGGCGCAGTACGAGCGAAGATCAACGCTCGGTAGCCTATTTGCTGGGCAGGGTGGCTTTGAACTGTGCGCGGAGGAAGTCGGTATGCTTCCTCTGTGGAGCAGCGAAGTCGAAAAGAACGCCCAAGCTGTTCTGAAATACCACTGGCCGGAGGATAACGATGAGAGTAAGTGACTGCAAAAAGTGCCAGCACTGCAAGAGATATGTATGGTCTCATTCCTATCTCCCCGCAAATTATCACGCGATAGGAATGAGCCACGCTTACCACGAGTGCGAATTGGCAAAAAAGCGGTGCATCGAAGTAAAGCGGTGCCCGAAGGAGGAATAAGGTTCATGGACAGCATTAAGATCATCGGCGGTCACGGCAAGCGCCGGGAGATGGATTTTTACCCGACGCCGCGTGAATGCACCGTCGCTCTTGTACGTTTCTTGAAAGCGCAGCAGGTAATGACCGAGCACGACACGGTATGGGAACCGGCGGCTGGCGGCGGCGATATGGTGATGGCACTGAGATCGCAGGGGCTGACGGTAACGGCGTCGGATCTTGCAAACGGCTTTGATTTCCTGGACAGAGACTTTGATCTGGGAGGGCGCTGGATCATCACGAACCCGCCGTTCTCGCTGGCGGAGGCGTTTATACGCCGAGCGTCGGAACTGGGCCGCCCGTTCGCGTTTCTCCTGAAAAGCCAATACTGGCACAGTGCGAAGCGAAGGGCGCTTTTTGAGGAGTACACGCCGTCGTATGTTCTTCCCCTGACGTGGCGTCCTGACTTCACCGGCGAGGGGAGTTCCCTGCTGGATATGTGCTGGAACGTATGGCTTGGAACCGGGGTTACGACTATCTACATTCCACTACCGAAGCCGAAAGGAATGGATGGGCGATGAGGCACGAACTCGGATATATGAATCAAACTCAATATGAGCTTATCTGCGGCGACTGTCTCGAAATGCTTCCGTTCGTTCCAACGGCATCCGTTGACATGATCTTCACGGACTTGCCTTACGGTACGACGCGAAACTCGTGGGATTGCGTCATTGATCTGGACCGTTTGTGGGAGCAGTATGAGCGGGTCATAAAGGATAACGGTGCGATTGCGCTTTGGGCGCAGTCCCCGTTCGACAAAGTCCTTGCCTGTTCCAACTTGAAGCTCTATCGGTACGAATGGGTGATTGAGAAAACTTCTGCCACGGGCTTTCTGAACGCCCACAAGATGCCGATGAAAGCCCACGAGCAAATTCTTATATTTTATAAGAAACTGCCGCAGTACAACCCGCAGATGGAACATGGACACGTCCGCAAGGTTTCTACCGCATTGCATAAGCGCAACTCGAAGGTCACGACCAATTACGGCAAGCACGGGCTGACGAGCTACGACAGCACGGATAGATACCCGCGTGATGTGCTGCGCTTCAAGTGGGACAAGCAGAAGTCGTCCCTATCCCCCACGCAAAAGCCTGTGGCTGCGTGTGAGTACATGATCCGCACCTATACCAACATGGGCGATACCATCTTGGATTCATGTATGGGCAGCGGAACGACCGGCGTAGCTGCCATGAACCTCGGCAGGAAGTTTATAGGAATGGAGATCGACCAGGATATGTACGAGATCTCAAGCGACAGAATTGGAGGGACCACATGAAGCCACCTATCTATGAGCCGAAAGGCAAAGCCAAGGAATACGGAGACTTGGCCTTGAACATCTACACCGGATGCCCGCACCGTTGCTATTACTGCTTCGCACCGAGCGTCCTGCATCGGGACAAGGAGAAATTCCACTCGGAGGTTGCGCCCAGAGAGGGAATCGTCGAGGCCACCAGGAAGCAGCTTGAAGCCGAGAAGATCACCGGCAAGCTGATCCACCTCTGCTTTACGTGCGACCCCTATCCGACCGGCTATGATACGTCGGTCACGCGAGAGATCATCAAGCTTCTGAAAGAGCATGGGAACCACGTTCAGATCCTGACCAAAGGCAACGGCCACCGTGACTTCGATTTGCTGGATGGCGAGGACTGGTACGGGATTACGCTGGACGGGAGCGAATCTGCTGCCAAAGCAGTCGCAATGCTTGACACTCTTCGCACTGCCGCCCTTGACGCAAACACATGGATTTCCCTTGAGCCAGTTTTGGATGACAGAAGGGCGCTGACCTATATAAGTCTGGCGAAAGACTTTTTCGTTAACAAGGTCAAAATCGGGAAGCTGAACTACTACAAGTCGGACATTGACTGGAAAAAGTTCGGGAATGAGGCAGAAGAACTTTGCCAGCGCATTGGCATTGACTACTACATCAAGGACAGTTTGCGGAAGGAGATGGAAGCATGATTTCTTTGGACGAGTCCCTGCGATTTGACCGGCTCCGCCAGAGGACGATGCGGGCGGTCGAGCACGAGCTGAAGCTGGACGGAATGTGCAAAAGCTACGAGGGCACATTTGAGGTAACGATGTCTTTCCCGGATTATTTCCAGGACGAGACTGGGACGAAGCCTCCCGACTTCGTAGCCATCACGCTTCACTGTTATGTCCTCGGGCCGAGCCGCCACTATCGGTGGATAGGGCCGACGTTTCTGGACGCTCTCCAAAAAGCGGAGGCGGAGATCGATTCGTGGATTGAACATCAAGAGGAGGAACTGTAAATGACCTTTGGCGACAAAATTTGGTACGGAGACGGTCACGAGGGGTGGGTGGTGGACAAAAACGCCATCTACGTCACCTACCCGCTCCCGTCTTTCCGATGGGACGCCACTCTTGAACGATTGATAATCGAGAGGAAATCCCCATTTGACCCCAAGCGCATTCTGCGCTCCGGCCCTGCGACCATCGTGTTCTGGGAGGACGGGACAAAAACGGTAGTGAAGTGCGCTGCCGACGAGAACGACAACACCTACGCCGCCTTTACAGCGGCTCTGGCAATCAAGATTTTCGGAAGCAACTCCGCCGTGAAGAAGCTCGTCAAGAGCAAGACGGAGGAAGCGAAATGACCGAGAGTGATCCGGAAACTCAGCGGCTCCGGGCGGAGAATGCCCGTCTTCGCCGCAAACTGAGCGAGGCAATCTTGGACATCAACGCGATCCTCGTTGAACACTCTTTCTGCGGCTACTGTATGTACTGCGACGCCGACTGCCGCCCCGGTGACGGAAGCTGCGTACCGAAATGGAGGGGAATGTAATATGGGTGATCTCTTGGACGGGAATTTCAAATTTTTCCTCGCAACTCCGATCGGCATGATGGAGTTTCATCCTGTGCCGGAAACTCTAAATATGACAGACGGCGACGGCGACTCCATTGTACTTAGACCAATGGAAACATCTTTCTCCTGTAGCCTATATCTCAATCGAATGTCCAGCAAGCGGTTCAAAAAACGGATGATGGCTCTTGGTCTACCGCGAAACGCCGCCGAAAAGATGGTCAAGAGCGTCAAGAGGTGGCACGGGCTTGTACCGTATAGCCTCGTGTGGATACGGATGGTTGCAGGGGCGGAAGCAGAATTTGGGAGGAGCCTTTGATATGGGTTACAGGCAATATATCTACGAGTTTGACAAAAGCCTCGTAGAAGGAGTCCGAAAGTGCAAAACGGAGGACGAACTATGCGCTTTCCTCGAAAAGACATCACCCAATGCGGTGGAGCATGACTTTGACGGGGAAAAGTACGCCAAGCTGTATGACATTGGAACCGAGCTGTACGAGTTTGGGAAATACTTTGAATATTCGGACGAGATGTACAAGCACGGTGACAGTCTGTTCATGTCTGAAGAACTGAATGAACGATATTCCGATTATGGGCCAATCGTCCTTGACCCAGACGGGATTCTCGGTGCCATCGAGTTTTACAGGAAGAAGGTCGCCGGGATATACGAAGACCTTCTCCGAGAAAAGTCAGAGAACGAATGGGATGATCGGTCGCAGTTTGACCGGCTTCTTTCCCACGCGAGGGATTATCTGCATTGGTGGAAGCCCACTTATGGGTATAGTCCCGGAAATCTGAATGTGGACAATCCATGCATCGTGAACTCTTGGCTATATGAACATGGATATTTTGAACTCATCAGGATCTACAAGAC
Organism: Clostridiaceae bacterium; assembly: GCA_904501705.1. Lineage (GTDB taxonomy): Bacteria > Bacillota > Clostridia > Oscillospirales > Acutalibacteraceae > UBA5905. The sequence continues at coordinate 25,019 of CAJGCA010000002.1, forward strand.
ATTCGATTGGGAGAACAAGTCGATGGTCTTCATGGGGTGGTAATTATGACCTACACAGACATGAATACGCCGGACAACACAACGGCGACAACGACCGCAACATCGTGGCCGCCCACGCCAGAACCGTGCGCCAGCCGACTGCCGTGTGGCCTGTGCCTCATCACGCAGAATATGTGTCCCAAGTACGTGGAGCCGATGAAGATAACGTGGAACGAGGTAACGTGCAAATGAAGGAGTGCTACGATCTGCGCGACCGCTGCGTGTGGTATCTGAACGGCGGATGCAGTGAATGGAGGCGAAAGCATGAACTGCGCTGACTGCAAATACAGCCACGACACCGGAACGGCGCTTTTGTGCTGGGGGCAGAGGTTCGCCCCTCCCGTAGATTCAGATGACTGGTGCGATGGCTGGAAGCCTCGTGCGGGGGAACCAGGCTGGACTTCGTGCGGCTATTCGCTGCCGAGCATCTGGGTTTCCGTGCAGGCATACATCCCGGACGAAGCGCCCATGCCGACGGTGCGGGAGGCGTACCTGATTGACACCACAGGCGATGGAATACCGGAGGCGTGGTTTATCCCCGCCCTGCGCCGTGCCGTGCATCTGAGCGAGGTGGAGGCGTGGCGACCGATGGCGGATCCGCCGAAGATGAAATGAACGACTGCTCCAAGTGTTGTTTCTTCCGGTCGGATGCCTGGTGCTATTGGAAACTCCGGTATGTTCGCCCGGACGGCCCGGTGTGTATGCAGTCCATCGGCGGCGTAACCTCAGAAGAGATAGAAGAACTCGCCACAACAGTAGCAACGGTAGCAAGAAGATCGAGTTCCACCATTACCTTTGCGACAGATAAACTATCCGAAATGGTCGATTACTGTGTCCGCCAAGCCGAAATAAAGCTCAGAGAAGAGCAGAAAAAAGCAGACGACAGGCCAAAGTGCCTGTCCTGCGGGAAACTCCTGTACATCGAGCGCCGTGGCCGTGATGGCTATTGCGCCGAGTGCGGATGCTACATCCCGCAAATCATGTACGACAGACGTTTTGCCGACGCCGACAAAACGACGAACCCAATGAGCGTACCACGACCGAAACCGATGCCAACGGTGAAGTGCCGTGGGTAAGGAGGAGTTTAGATAATGATTTGGATTTTTGGGCTGATTTGGCGGGCGGTGTGCAAGGCTGTAAAGATGCCGATGAGCCGCCTGCACAGTTCGATGTGGGATCGCAACGACCATGCCCACATCTGCCTCGCCGCACGGCTTTTGGAGCCTGATGACTTCCGAAAAGTATGTCCTCTTGTGAAGCCGATAATAGAGCATGAGGACGAGTGCGATGAGTGCGGATATTTTGCCATCGTTGACTTTGATACGAGCATGAGCGGAAAACGCTCCATATCTATCTACCAAAAAGGAGAATGGCAGCCTTGATTATTGCCGTAGACTTTGACAACACGCTTTCACTTGGCAACTGGCCCGATGTCGGCCCTGCCAATATGCCCGTTATAGAAGCACTTCTGGAGCGCAAGGAGCGGGGCGATAAGATCATCCTATGGACGTGCCGGGGCGGAGACGAGCTGTCCGCCGCCGTGGCCTGGTGCAAGATATACGGTCTGGAGTTCGATGCCGTCAACGCCAATCTCCCAGAGATGTTGGAGGCGTGGGGCTTTAAGGATACCAGAAAAGTCTTTGCCAATGAATACTGGGATGACGGTGCCGTTCCGGTTTCATCCATAAATGATACTGATGGCGGAATGACGGACCGAGAACTCCGGGCTGCCGCCACGGGCATCGTTGTCTACAATTATATCATGGAGCACGGAGCACCGCCGGAGCCGAACGAAGACGGCTTTGTGGAGATGGTCGGATGTCTCAGCGACGAAGCCATGGAGCAAGCCCTTGAGTTCTGCTCTTATATCGCACCCAACGTCACAGAACTTGAATGGTTTGGCGAGGATGAGGAGACCGAGGATGGCGGGGAGTGAGCGATCCGCCGAGAGGCGAGAGATAAACAAACGCTATTACCAACGCCACAGAGCGGAGATACTTGCCCGCCAGAAAGAGTACCGGAAAGCGAACCGTGAAAGAATACGGGAATACAAGAGAGCATACATGGCGGAGTACCGTGAGGGAATCCTGCGCCGGGGCGAACATACCGAAGATAACTAAAAAAAGGGAGTTGGCTACATTTCGTAGTCAGCTCCCTTTCCCCATATTTTCCCCATATTAGACCAGCAAAAATGGCTTTCCCCATACGTTCCCCATATCAAAAATGACCACATTTGACCACTTTTGGCCTGCGCGAAAAGCCACTTTTCAAATTGCCTGAAAACGAAAAAAGCCTTGATATCACTGAGTTTTTCAGCAATATCAAGGCTTCCGGAGCTTTGGCAGCGGGAGAAGGATTCGAACCCTCACATACAGAGTCAGAGGCAGGAAAGGCGCGACCCAAAAGCCTTGAAATTTAAGGGGAAATAGGAGGTTGCGATATTTTCCCCATGCGATTCCCCGTATCACTTTTTCTTGCGGTAGGCGTTTATGAGCTTTGCGGCGGCGATAGCGTCCTCCTCGCCGGAGTGAGTATAGATATTTGCAGTGGTGGCGATATCCTCATGCCCCAAGATGTATTTTGCACTTGTGATAGGAACTCCGGCTTTCTTCAAGTCGGTGGCATAGGTGTGCCGGAGATTATAAAGATCAAAGTCCTCCGCCAGTTTGTGCCCGTTCCGTGGTTTCGACTTGTCATGGGGATCTGGGTATAACGGTGTACCGTTATCTTTTAAGTCTTTCGGGTCGTAGATGTGACCGTGCGGCGTCGTCTCCGCCCCCATCATCAAATCCATCTGCCTGGTAAACGACCGCCAGTTGTTTGTCAAGCACGTTTGAGTCATCATAGATTTACCATCCGTCTGCGGGAAAACGTAGTCGGATGGTTTTTTCTTTTTCACGGCCTTTTTAAGGTCTGGTATCAGGTCGTCCGGTATCGACACCTTGCGGATACCGGCGGCGGTCTTCGGGTCACCCACGGCATACGTCCCGGACTCCAGGCTCTTGCTGATGCTTACGAGCTTTGCCTTGAAGTCCAGGTCGCTCACAAGGAGCGGGGGAGACTCCCCCGGGCGGATGCCCGTCCCGAGCAGAAACCGCACCCACAGGCCGCACCGATGCGTCTGGGCGACCTTTTCCAGAACGGCCCGCTCCTCATCGGTAATGGAACGGTGCTTCCCCTGCGTGTAGTCGGGGAGAGTCAGTTTGGTTGACGGGTCAAACGGTATCTTGCGCGAGGCGTAGGCTTGAGAGAACACACCCTTCATCACCATTCGTATCTTGGAAACGTGGGTCTTGGACATCCCCTTCTGGCTGTTGAGAATAGCCTGTAAGTCGTAGTCGTTGATGTCCCGCATCCGGCGCTTCCCAATATTCGGGATGATGTAGCCGTTGATTTTCTCCTCATACATCCGATAGCTTTTGGCAGACATGGTCCCCTGCCGTTTCTCCGAACCTGGCTTCCGCACCTGGGGCAGCTTGTACGTCTTCAGCCAGAACTTGCACCACGTTTCCACCGTGATGTTGGGCGAGGAGTCCAGTTCTCCCCGCTTCGCCGCCTCGATCTTGGCGGCGAGTTTTTTATACGCTTCGGCGTCGGTCTTTCCCCAACCCTCGTACTGCTTGCCCTCATAGACTTCCGTTTTGCGGACGTACTCGTATTTCTTTTTTTGATTAACAGTACCCATCGTGTCAGATGTTCTCGATCTCGGCGATGGGCTTCCCGTTATAGAAGTCCTCGTCAACGATGTGGTCAACCTCGTGGTCGTATGCCTTTTTTGCTTTTTTCATGTCCCAGAGCAACCTTTCGTCCAAAAGGATCGAAAACGTACCGTCATCGTTCAGCGTGACAGCGCCTCCGTCCGTTCCGTTATCTTCCGGGAACGGCACCCAATGCACGAAGTAATCCACTCCAGCCACATACTTCAATCCTTATCTCCTCCTGTCAGATCGGCAATCCAGTCCGCCATACGCAGGACCTGGGCTTCCGTCATGTTTTTGGTAGCAGAAAGGAGCGCCCTGCGCCCCGGCTGGTTGCGAAGCGCCTCCAGTGCGGCTTCAAGACCGTCTTCCACAGGCGAAACTTCCGCGACTTCGCTCTGCCTGTCTTTGCTGCTTTCGCTCTTTTCGTAACCAAGGAGTTCCCCAACAGTCACGCCAAAATGGTCCGCCAGTTTCGCCATCGTCGTTCCCCTTGGAATTGCTCCGTTGGCCCACCTTGAGGCCGCAGACTTATCCACACCTACGATCCTCGTTACAGCCGTAGGCGTTTCCCCCCTTTCGTTGCACAGCCGAATAAATTCATCATAAAACACAAAATTACCCCCTTCTTTTTATGCACAACGCCAAAGTTGATTTTTATGCATCTAAAGGGTTGACTTTGTCGCACCGTTGTGTTAGATTTTACCCGTGAGTTGCGAAAGGCGCAACAAAAACCAAAGCCCCGGCAGATGCTGCCCGTGCGTTGCGAATATGATTTGTCTGGCGACATCATAATAACACATACGGGTGATATTTGCAACAGCAAGATGTGGGGCGAACGCAACTGTGACACACAAAATAGAGGAAAGGAGGGAGGATATGCCGCCCAACGATTTTAAGAAAGCGGTAAAGCACCGCCTCGTTGACCTTGAGAAGTCTCAGGCGTGGCTATGCGGAGAGGTAACGGCGAGAACCGGACGGTACTGCGACAACGCCACGATCCGCCGGGTGCTGAATGGCACTACCAAGCGAACGCCGATTATAGCGGCCATCCGGGAAATCCTCGATCTCCCCGGAGAGTAACAAAATGTGAGTCCGATAGGGCGGACTTGGAAAGGAAACTGTCGGATTGACAGAAAGGAAAATGTCGGAATGACAAACATCATCGTAGACCCGGAGTTCGCCAACAAAATCCCACCGCTTACGGACGACGAGTTCCGCCAGCTTGAAGAAAACATCGTGGCCGACGGCGAGGTGTACGAGCCTATCGTCACATGGAACGGTGTGATCGTGGACGGGCACAACCGATGGAAAATCATCCAGAAGCACCCGGGAATCCCCTACAAGATCCGCGAAATGCAATTTGCCGACCGGTGGGAAGCGTTTGAGTGGATGTACCGCAAACAGCTCGGACGCCGCAATCTGACCGACGAGCAGAAAGCCTACATGATCGGCAAGATGTATGAGGCGAGGAAGAAGAGCGTTGGCGCACAAGAGGGTCACACGGGCAGAAATCAGCACACATCCGCTAATATGGACAAAATGTCCGAATTAGCAACTCGACGTGAAATCAAAGACGGCACATCCGGTGAAATCGGCAAGGAGTTCGGCATTGACGGGAAGACCGTTCGACGGGCCGAGAAGTTCGCCCAGGGCGTTGACAAAATCCGCGAGGTAGACCAAGCCGCCGCCGATAAAGTTCTGGCCGGTAAAGCCAATGTCACGAAGACTGCGGTGCAGGCGCTTTCAAAAGCAGAGCCGGAAGCGGTCAAAGCGGCTACTGAAAAAATTAAGGCCGGTGAAACCATAAATGCCGAAAACCTCCGCAACCCCAACCGGGTCACGTTCCCCTCCGGGAATAAGGACTGGAAGACCAAGCCCACCGCCGAAGAAGAACAAATCGCCAAGAGGGATGAGCGTGTCACGAATCGTCACGCCGAGGTTGAGTACACCGTGGAAGATTTGGTGGAGGAACTAACAATCATCCAGAACGATTTCTTTCAAAAATACCTTCTGGCGCTGGACATTCACCGTGACGTGGCACTGGACACCGCTAAAGGGCGGCGTGAAGTCCTCGGCTGCATCAAAGAGTTTGAGAAAAAATTCAATACTGAAGTAAAGGAGATATTCAAATGAGTACACCGTTCCGCAGCGAGTACAAGAAGGTCAACACCAAGTTTCTCTTCGTAGATGACCTCTATCAGAGAAAAATCGACACCCGCCGGGTCAACAAAATCGTGAAGGAGTTCGACCAGAACTTGGTCAACCCCATCAAGGTCAGCTATCGCAACGGAAAATACTGGGTCATCGACGGACACCACACCATGATGGCGCTTATCGCCAAGAACGGCGGCAATGACCTTCTGGTGGACTGCAAGGTGTTCTACGGGATGACGTGGCTCGACGAAGTGAACTACTTCCTTGCCCAGAACGGGAACCTTGCCCGTAACGTGAACATCAACGACAAGCTCCGCGCCATGAAGAACGCCGGGGACCCCGACGTGTCCAACATGGTCAAGCTGGCCGAGAAGTGCGGGTTCAAAATCGACTTCACCGGGGCCAAGGGGCCGAACAAAATCGTTGCCCTGTCCACGCTCACCAAAGTCTATGCCGGGATGGAGCCGAACGAGTACGTGGACTACCTGACTCTGCTGAAGAATACGTGGAACGGTGCGCCGGACAGCCTCTCCCGCGAAATCTTGCAGGGGTTCTACATCTTCTACAAGAGCTACCATGGCATTTTCAATCCCAAGAGCTTCGTCACCCGGCTGAAAAAGGTAGCCCCCTACGACATCATCCGTGACGGTCGCTCGTCCCTCTCTCCCGGAGCCACCAAGTATGCCCGCCAAATCCTCGGACGCTACAACTACAACGCCCGGGACAGGCTCCCTGACCTCCTGTGATCCGCTGGTCATGCCGAAACTCAGAAGCTACGATCCTCTCGTCGAAACGAGGAAACAGGATCTGCGAAGCCGATACGGCGGGTTCATGACCCTGACGGATGTGACCAGGGAGCTTGGGTTCAAGAGCCGAGCCACGGCAAGGAAAGCCGTGGCGTCGCTCCCAACCTACTCCCCGGCGGGTGCAAAATTATATGACGTGGCGGACATCGCCGCGTTGATTGAGGGGAGCCGAAAATGCGGTACGCCTTGCTGATTTCCGCCACAGAGGCGAAAAGGCCGTGGGACAGCGCTGATTCTACCGTCTTGGATTTGCGGACTTTGCGTAAATCGCTGACTTATGATGACCAACGCCAAATCGAACTGTGCCTACGATGTCCACTGCCGGAGTGTACCGACTGCGTCAATGCTTGGCGGAATGCTTTTGGCAACGTCCGCCGCAAAGCAAAAGCAAAAAAGAGCAGGAGCAAACCAGAATGCTTGAATACGAAATCCATCACACGAGGGAGGACTGGCTGTCAAGTCGGAAATCCCACCTCGGAGCGTCAGAAGCTGGAGCAGTTCTCGGTGTGGGATTTATTTCCCGCATCGACCTCTGGCAAATAAAGACCGGGCGAAAAGCGCCCAAGGATCTGTCCGCCAACGAGGCCGTGGTATACGGCAACCGGGCGGAGGAACCGCTCCGGCAGCTTTTCATGGCAAAGCACCCGGAACTGACGCTGAACTACCGCCCATACGATTATCTGTACCAGACGGAAAGACCTTGGCTTCGCGCTACTCTGGATGGCGAACTGACGGAAACAACTACCGGGGAGCGCGGGATTCTGGAAATCAAAACCACATCCTGCCAGAGCCGAGCCGACTGGGCCAAATGGCGAAACCGAGTGCCGGACGGATATCTGTGTCAGTTATCCCATCAGTTCCTTGCGACCGGGTTCAGCTTCGCCTACCTGTTTGCCGAACTTATTGGTCCTGACGGCGGTTCGTCTATCCGTGAGTATTTATTCCTGCGGGAAGATATGCAGGGAAACATGGAATACCTACTGCAAGAGGAGGAAAAGTTTTGGCGATGCGTTGAAGAGGACAAAGTGCCTCCCGTTCCGCTGAGACTATGAAAGGGAATCCAATGGAAGAAGCGAAAACATCAGCGGCCAACATCTACGCCGAGGACGGATGCCGGTTTATCCCCGAGGCCGTACTGTGTATCCAAAACATAAGGACGCGCAACTGTGCCGAATGCGGATGGAACCCGAAAGTGGATAAGACACGAAAAGAAAAAATCAGAAAGGGAATCAATGACAATGTACGTTGAAGTCCAGTACAAGCGCAAAGGCGGCGAGTATAGCGGCCCGGTATACACCTACGCTTGCACTATCCCGGTAAAGGTCGGAGAGATCGTTCTGGCACCGACAGCCAGAGGGGACACCCCGGCAAAGGTGGTAAGCGTCAGCATCCCGTATGAAGAGATCAATCCCAAGTACAGGGACAGCCTCCGCACCATCACCCGCAAGGAAGAGCCGATTCTCGTGACGCCGGAAGAGGAAGAGGGCTTTCCTCTTTTTGAGGAGGCGTGATTATGGAATTTGAGATTATTACCGACCTCACTCCGGTCACGCAGACCAAGATCGAGACGAACTTTGAGGCTATCAAGGCCGTCCTGGAAGAACGACTCGCCCCCTACGCCACTATGGTCGTCAGCCCGGATGCCATCTCTGCCGCGAAAAAGGACAGATCTGATATTCGTAAAGTTGCGGACGGCATCGACTCTCTACGCAAGGCGGTCAAAAAGCAGTGGCTCAAACCATACGAAGAGTTTGAGGCAAAGTGCAAAGAACTGACCGGCATCGCCACAAGTGCCGCCTCCAACATCGACAGACAAATCAAGGCGATGGAGAGCGAGGTCAAGGAACAGAAGCGGCAAGAACTGGAGACGTTCTTCACTGCGAACTCGGCGGATATTTCCGATTACATCTCATTCGACGAGGTGTTCAATCTTCGGATGCTGAACTCCACCTACGCACAGAAGGATGCGGAGGAAAACATCCTCTGGCAGCTTGAGCAAGCACGGAACGACCTCACCGCCATCCGAGGTCTGGAAAGCCCCTACGAGACCGCCATGCTCTCTGAGTATGCCAAGAGCCACAATCTCGGTAAGGCTCTGGCAGAGGGGAAGCGCCTGGAAGCCATCCAGAAAGCCGAGGAGGAGCGCAAGGCCAGAGAGGCTACAGATACCTTCGCCGAGGAAGAAATTCCACGGGAGGAAGCTACAGAGACTCAGATGCCCGTTCAGCAGTCTCCCGTCCAGTTCATCCGGCCGGCGGACGCGCCGGAGCCGCAAAAGCCAAATTTGTACACCTTGCGCTTTGAAGTGACTGGCACCGTTGAAGCGTTCAATGCTCTCAAACGATGCATGGTCACCAACAACATGAAATTCAAAAAGATTTAAGGAGGATAAAAATGAAAGCAGCTTCTACCACGGCGGGACGCACCGCCACTAAGCAGACTCTCGCTCCCCGCCCCAAGACCGAGGTTGACCAGAAGGTTTCGTACACCGACCTCGCTGGGAACAACGTGAACCTCTCCATGGGGCTTATCAAAGACTACCTCTGCCCGGGGCAGAATGTCAGCGATGCCGAGGCGTATATGTTCCTGTCCCTGTGCCAGTACCAGCGGCTGAACCCGTTCGTCCGGGAAGCGTACTGCGTCAAATACGGTTCCAATCCCGCAACGATGATCGTTGGCAAGGAAACCTACACCAAGCGGGCCGCCGCCCACCCCAAGTTCCGTGGAATGAAAGCCGGTGTCGTGGTTCTGAAGCCGGACGGCAGCATTGAGAATCGTGTCGGCGAACTGGTGCTCCCCAACGAGGAGCTGGTCGGCGGGTGGGCCGACGTGTTCGTTGAAGGTTACGTGGAGCCTGTCAGCGCCGTCGTAAGCCTCGGAGAGCGGATGCAGAAGAAGGACGGCAAGCCTATTTCCAAGTGGGCATCCTCTCCCGGACTCATGATTCGCAAGTGCGCCCTGGTCGCCGCCCTCCGCGAAGCTTTCCCCGACATCCTCGGTGGTATGTACACTGCGGAAGAGATGGGAATGGAGGAACAGGACATTACCGCCGCGCCTATTCCGCAGCCGGAGCCGCAGGACGTAGCTTATACCGACATGGAGACCGGAGAGGTTTACGCCCCCGACACTCTGGAAGCCTCTTTCTTTGACAAGGAGGAGTAACAATGACTCCTATCGCCAAAGGAAAGTCCATCGTCATGTGGGGGACCTGCACATCAGGCCCCCACGTCAGAACCTTCGACAGCGGCAAGATAAAGACCGTGTTCTCTCTGCGGTACAACCAGACGAAGAACGATGACGGGGAGAAGATTTCCGAGTACATCGACATCGAATCCTGGGGCAACTTAGCCAGGTACGCCGCCTGTGTGGAAAAGGGCGATGACATCTTGGTAGCCGGGGAGTACGCCAAGGACAACTACCGCTCTGAGAAGAAGGGCGAAGATATCTACGTTGTCAAGGCGTCCATCATTCTGGCACAGCCCGTGGCTGACGAGATCCCGGACGCCGAGGATGAGTCGAAACCAGCAGGCACCCCGATGGGAGCGTTCACAGAGGAAGATGTGGACGACGGTGAACTTCCGTTCTGATACCGACAAAAAGAATAACGAGGTCTTTTTATGCCGAACAGGATCATAAAAGAAAGCACCTTCACAAGCGACAAAATATCATTGCTTTCTGATTTCGAGTTTCGGCTTTGGGTTGGATTGATTACGCAAGCGGATGATGCGGGGCGCGGTGATGCCCGCCCCGCCATCATAAAAGGGCGGGTATTCCCACTCAGGGAAAGAGTTACCATCAAAGACATTGATAGCGCACTTCACGCTTTGGCGGCTGGTGGCTGCATTACCCTCTACACTGTAGGCGGGAAATCCTACTATCAGTTCCCAAGTTGGGCTGCGCATCAACGTGTAAGAGATGCCAAACCTAAGTACCCTGCCCCGGAGGACGGAGAGGTTTTGCCATTCTGCGGCGAGTCGCGGCGAGTCGCGGCGAGTTGCGGCGAGACGCGGCCTAAATCCAATCCAATCCAATCCGAATCCGAATCCAATAATAAAGGCGCTGAACGCGCCGATAGATCGCCGTTGGAAACCGCACTTGACGATTTTGCAAAGGCGAGAAAAGCAATGCGAAAGCCGCTGACGGATAAGGCCAGAGAACTTACTATCCGTGAGCTGGAAAAGCTGGCACCGGGGAATGAGGCTATGCAAGTGGCGATTGTAAATCAAAGCATTCAGAGAGGCTGGCAAGGTGTTTTCCCGCTGAAGAACGAGGCAGGAAATGCACCAGACTATGAGAGCATGGAGGAATTGCCGTGTTAGGGATGGAAGACGCTGTGGCGAGGCTGGCGGAGGAAAGCCGCAAAAACATCGTCGTAAATCCTGCGGACTACACCCGTGGAGGGCTGTTGTTCTGTGGGGTTTGCGGTGAGCCGAAGGAAACCGTGGTGGAAGTTGGCGGCAAATCAATCGTTGCGCGGTGCCTTTGCCGTTGCGGAATGGACGCCAGAGAACAAGCCAGAGCGGACGAACTGCGTAAGTTGCAGGACGAAGCGAAGAAGGACTGGCTGCGGGGTTTTGAGAGTTTCACGTTCTCCGCAGACAACGGGCAGAACCCTACAATGGCGTTTGCCCGAAAATATGTTGACAGATGGGACGCGATTCTTGCCGAGCGGCTGTCGTTTACACTCTCTGGCGGCGTTGGCTGCGGGAAGACTTATGCGGCGGCGGCAATCGCAAACGCAATTCTGGACAAGGGGTACAGGGCTTGGATGGTTACGGCACCGGCTCTGGTTGAGAGAATGGGCTGGGAAGAATACGACAGTACGATGAACCGCCTGAAGGTGTTTGAGCTTGTGGTGATTGATGACCTTGGAGCAGAGCGAGGCACAGATTTCGCAAAGCAGAAAATCTTTGAGGCCATTGACGCGAGGAAGAACGCCGGACTGCCGACTATCGTAACGACGAACCTTGACATGGAGCGGGATGACCCAGATCTGGGGTATCAGCGGATCTTGAGCAGACTTAAAGGGTTCGCGCCGCAATTCCGATGCCGTGGTGAAGATCTCCGGGCGAACGAGGGCAAAGCCAAACGAAGCCTTTTCAGGGAGATGATGTCTTGAAACTTATTTCGGGAGGGACGGACGCATGACAGTATCTTTCACCATCCCCGGCAAGCCGGAGGGCAAGGGACGCCCCCGGTTTTCCACGCGGGGGAAGTACGTCCAGACCTACACCCCGGGCAAGACCGCCGCCTACGAGGAACTGGTACAACTTATGTGGCGGCAGGCACGAAGCGCCAAGCTCACCGGGAACATCTGGGCGTTCATCTCCGCCATTTTTCCGATCCCCAAGCGCACCACCAAGGCACAGCGGGCGGAGATGGAAACCGGAACGGTCCAATACCCGCATAAGCCGGATGCGGACAATATCGCCAAAATTATCCTGGATGCGCTCAACGGGATTGCTTACGATGACGATGGACAGGTGACCGAACTCCGGGTATCCAAGTATTACGGCCCCGTCCCCCGAGTCAACGTGACCCTGGTGGAGGCCGATAAAGCAAAGGAGACGGTAGAGCAGCATGGCACATAGCGTCAAGTGGATCGTGGTGCAGGGCAAGTCATACAAGGTTGAGGATTTGGCGAGAATTTCCGGCCTGACAACCAACGGCATCCTCGGACGATACTACGACAACAAAAACATCAGCTATGCGGAACTTATCAAGCCGATATTCCGCACCGCGACGCTGACCGTGGACGGCGTGACGAACCGATTGCCCATTTGGGCGCGGATCGTCGGGATACCGGAACAAACTGTCCGAAGCCGATACAAGCGAGGGAAGCGGACCTTTGAGGAACTTTTCTGCCCCGTATACTCCAGAGAAAAAGATAAACAGCAGCCGTTTATCGTCACTAAAGAAATGAAAAGATGGCTGGAAGAAACTCGCTATGCCCGCCGAGGCCGCCCGGACGAATGGCAGATAGCTTGCGAGTTAATCGGGGTATCCCGTAGCCGAGCCGAGGAGCTAAAAAAAATGATGGAGGGAAATGCCGATGGGACAGCCGATTGAAAGCGCGGTAAAAAACACCATGGAGCGCCGCAGAGGAGCGCCAATGCCGTGCAAATACTATGAAACAGATAAACGAACCGGGAAACTGCTGCTATGCTATCCGCTGGTTGATTGCAACTATATCTGCGAGAAATGCGGATGGAATCCAAAAGTGAAAGCTGCCCGTCTCCGAAAGATGGGGTTCAAAAATAAAAGGGCAAAATAATCAAGGTCGTAATTTTGGGAGGTAAGCAATATGACCAATGCAAAGGCAAAAATCGTAACGGCGGCGCTCGTTGCTTTTATGGCGCTGCTCCTGCAAAACATCGTTCGGATCTTCCCCGATCTGCTGCCGTGGGTTCTTGGGGCGTTCGCAATCCCCGGAGCGATTGCATTCACGAAATCGCTATATCGGTGGCTGACATGGGAGCCTCCGAAGAAAACGTACCAAGACTATGTGAGCGGAGGCTACGAATCGCCTTGAAAACGAATCCGAAGAAGATCCCACGGACGCAGGCTGACGTGGACAAAGCCTTTGATACGGGCTGTTTGTTCGGCTTGGAATTTACCCTAAATCTTATCCTCTATGTTCTCAAAGACAAACACAATGCACCAAACGAGGACATTCTGACGCTCCGCGACGAGTTTATGTATGCCAACGACAGCGTAGCAAAAAAGTATCTCAGCTATGCGGACATTAAGCGCTGTTTAGATGAAGAATATGACCTCGCCGTGAAACTGGTAGACCGGGGTAAGAACGGGGAAATCAACGGACACCGAGTATGTATCTCTACCGACTGACTTAGGCAAAAATCTTCAGACACAGATAACAAAAAGAGCCGCTTTGGCGGCTCTTTTATACTTTTTTAGGCGGTAAATGTCTGAACTCTATATACTTTCGCAAAATATTGTGGTATATAGCACAGTGAAAAACAAGATTTTGTGTTTGGAGGGCCAATGGACGAGGTTCGTGAAAGCCGAAAATGCTGGCACTGCGGCAAGGAATTGACCGACAGAAACAGTTGGATGGCTACGGACGGCTTCGATCCGGGAGTCCCAAGTTTTTACTGCGTCGGATGCCAGAGCACCTACAACGTCGGCCTGTCCAAACTTGTAGGGCCGGATATGGCCCTTTTTTGTTGCTGCGTGATGTTCAACGTCCCGTTCATCCCGGAGGCGGTGAGCGCCGCAAAGACCTACAAGGCCGAACGTGGACAGTGGGGAGCCTACATCAAGGTGCTGCGGGACGCCAAGTACCACCGGATGTCCGACAAGTGGTACGGCTTCTCTGACGGGGAAACAGACATCCGCAAGGCGCTGGGCATGGAAGACCTGAACATCACCACGCCGGACGATGAGAAGATCGCCAAAGCGAAGCAGGAACTTCTCAATAAGGAGCGGTGGGGAACAGGCCCCAAGAGCCGCCGGTACAAGGAAGACGATTACGACGAGCTGAACGGACTCTATGATGCCATGACCAAAGACCGCGTCGGCATGAGCGACCAGAGCGAGATTTCTATACGGAACATCTGCAAGTGGTCACTGGAACGCGATCGGTGCATCGAAGAGAAAGACTTCAACGCCGCCCAGAAGCTTTCCTCCATGATCGAGAAAGAAAAGGAAAGCGAACAGCTTCGTAAAAAAGATGAGATGCCGCAGGATCTGGCACGGCTGGACGATATTGTGAAAGCGGTGGAACGGGCCGGACTGGACATGATGGACTACGACCACCTGTGCGAACAGCTCGGGAAGTATATGTTCCACACTCCGTATGGATACACCAGAGACGCCGCTGACCAGATGCTGCTCCTCATCCGCAACTGCACTGCCTGGAACGAAGGGATACCGGAAGCTGACAGACTGGCTGACGAGTTTGCCATCATCGACACTCTCGGCGAGTTTGCCAAGGAGCAAGACGAGGAAGAAAAGCAAATTTACAGCGAGCTTCAAATCGCACCCCTCCACATGGACGGTGATTCGGTTGGCTGACGCCCTCAGAAAATATACTTTTTCCAAGAAAACCGGAAGCTACGTCCAGAAAGAGACACGCGCCGGGGTCGATTACGACCAGTTCGCAACCAAAGAATGGGCGCTGCTGATAAGTTTCTTCCGGTGGTATCCAGACATCATGGAGGATATCTGCCGTGGAGACAACCCGGAGTTTGAAAATGGGCTTATCAACCGTGTGATGAAGCGGTACATGGCCCGATACCAAGAAACTTTTACGACCGGCAGTCGCGGGCTTGGAAAAACATCTACCATCGTTGCGGACAAAGACGATAAGGGAATCCTTTGGCCGGGAGAGATCACGGGGTATTATGCCCCGGTAGAAAAGCAGGCGGCCCCTCTGGCCTCGGCAGCGTTTGCAACATACTCCCGCAACTGCCCCGTCCTTGCGGCACACTGGATGAAAAACTCCGACAGCCAGGAGCACTTCAAAGCCAGCACGAAGAACGGCTCCCAGTTCATCATGTCCATCGACCGTGGCATCAACACATCCGGCGTCGTTGCCGAGGAGTGCGCCCAAGAGGACAAGAACCCGTTTAACTTTGCTGAGTTCAACCAAATCGTTCTGGGAACGAACCGGCTGACATACAAGGTGCGTGGCAAGGATGACCCGACCCACATCGACAGCCAAATTCATTATATTACGAGCGCGACGCGCAAGGAAAACGAGGCGTATCCGGTCTACATGGACACCAGACGGGCCATGATGGCCGGTGAGAGCGCATTCGCGTTGAGCATTCCTTGGCAAGTTCCGGTGCTGTGCCGGATGAAATCTTTCTCCTACTACCAGATGCTGAAGAAGAAGCTGACCGCCGAGCAGTTCATGCGGGAATGCGAAAGCAAATGGACGGGCAGCATCGAGAACCCCATCATCAAGGACGCCGACGTACAGAAAAGCCGTGTGCTAAAGGTAATGGAGGACAGGCACTGCGGAGACCCGGACGTTTTCTACGTGCTCGGGTACGACGTGTCTTTCCGCGACCGCTCCGGTAACGCCATGACCGCCATGGCTGTGGTGAAATGCATAAGGCAGTTCCACACCGAAAAGAAAGACTACTATCGGAAGCAACTGGTCTACGTGGAGGAACGCCGACCGCCTGCCACTGCCCAGGAACACGCCGCCATCATCAAGCGACGGTGGAAAGATTACAGCAGCGCCGAGAGGGCAGCTTACATCATTCTCGATGCGCAGAACTACGGCGAGGCCGTGCTGGAAGCACTGCATACAGACCTCGGTGACGGCAACCCACCGATGTGTACCATGACAAACGACCTGCCCGCTATTACGCAGCCCGGAGCAATCCCGTGCATTTACCCAATGCGGGCCACCTATGGCACTGGAGGAGCAGACCCGAACAGCGTCATGCTGGACTACGCCGAGCGAGAGTTTGAAAACGGGAACGTGCAGATGCTTACTGCCAGCCTGTACGAGGGCACGAAAGCCTACAAGCTGAAGCACGGCATTAAGGATGACCGGAGGGACGTGGAGATACAGGCTCCTTACAGCGCCACCAACCGTCTGTGCCGACAGATCGCCAACCTTCAGAAAAAGTATATGTCCGTCGGATGGACGGAGCAGGAGATCAGCAAGTACATCAACAAGGATATGTGGTCCGCGTTTTTGTATGCGCTCCGGCTCTGCCAGCGACTGGAAAAGGACGAACTGTACTACGCCAACCGCCGAAAGAATGAGTGGGAAGAGTACGTGAAGCAGTTCAGCGGAGAGCAGGCGGGAGCCTATTCCGCCGGAAGAGTCCGCCCGGTGCGGCGGCAGGGACGCGCAGGGGTACGAAAATGATCGAGAAGAATAAACTGTGGGGATGCCTAACGACAAAGAAGAATCTGGCGATCGTCCGCAAATACAAGCATTTCAAAGCTACCGGATCATACTGCTTGATTATCTCCCCGGAACAGCCGGATTGCTGCGTGGAAATGACGGAGGAGTTCATCCGCGAACTGACCCCGCAGGACTGGGCGTGGATAACCGCCGAAAGCAACGCCATTCGGTCAGAATATGAAACGATATACCACGATGAGCTGATGCAGAAGCAGAACGAGTTTCTGGAACGGTTCAAGTCTGAACTGATAAAAGTGAGAGGGGACCTGGAAGATGCCGGAGACGACGCCGACCGCACAGAAGAATAACGACACCTGGGCGGCGATGTCACAGGCCATCCAGGCCATGAAACCCCTTTACCAAGGGCTGTCGATGGACAGTATCTTTGCCGCATGGTCTGCCGCTGGCGGGGCTAACTATATGCTTGGGTGGCCCCCGGTACAGAACCGGCGTGTAAAAAACATCAACACTGCCGTCGGCGAGTATTCCAAAGACCAAATCGCCGACATGGTGCAGAAGCCAGCCGACAACGAGCGGGCGCTCCGGGCGGTGTCTGCCTCTCTGGATGCCAGCGCCATGACTTATAACGTCTTGCTCCAAACCCGGCAGGACATCATGACGTATGACTGGTATGTTTACCCTACCGAGGACGTGGAGGATGTTGGCTACCGGGTCATGAAGCGGGAGTTCATCCTGGCGAACAAAATCGCAAATACCATGGACTTGAAAGCCAAGGCGCATGAGATCACCGGGCTGTGCGCGAAGTACGGGAAAGTGTTCTATACGCCCCGGTTCAGCGTGGACAAGAGCCATAACAAGGTCAACTACGCATTCCTCCAGCAGCTCCCAACCGACTGGTGTACCATAGTTGGCTACAACAACGGCCCGGGAAAGTACACTGTTGCATTCAATATGATGTACTTCTGCCAGCCGGGAACGTCCCCGCTCCAGTTCGGAGATTTGTTCCTGCCGTATCTCCCCGCTTTTTCCGACGTGGTGGCAGAAAGCAAGGGCAAGTACGTTTATACCTCCAGCAACGGATACGAGATCAATACGGCCAAGTTCAAGCGAAACGATGTCGGCTCCACCGCAGGCAACCCGGAATGGGCGCAGATCGGGAACGTCTGGTACTACTGGGTCACGCTGCCTGCCGACCGGGTGATGGTGTTTGAGGATAACGACCGGACGCCGGATGTCGTCCCGACCACTACAGGCATGATGGTGAGCATGGTTCAGGTCCCCGCCTATGAGTCCGCCCAGTTGGAAATCATCCTGAACCCGTTGACCTCCATCATGACCGGCGAACTGGAAACGTACAACACGACCAACGTGCCGAACGCCGACCCCATCGCCGTTTCCCCGTCGCTGAGAGAGTATTTCGAGAGCCTATGGTATCAGATGCTCAACAGGAACAACACGTCCGGCATCGGCCTCTACATGGCT
The DNA here is from genome assembly GCA_904501705.1 of Clostridiaceae bacterium. Classification (GTDB taxonomy): domain Bacteria; phylum Bacillota; class Clostridia; order Oscillospirales; family Acutalibacteraceae; genus UBA5905. The sequence goes on from CAJGCA010000002.1 coordinate 43,054, forward strand.
CCTGCGAAGAATCTGAAACTCCAGACCATCACGGACACCGTGTCCAGTACAAACATTGCGGAACACGCCTACAGCGACCAAATCCAGAAAGCCGGTATGTCGGCGCTGATCCCCACGAGCAGCGACCCAAAGGTGGGCGTTGCCGAACTGAGCGCTAAGATCCACGCCAGACACGCCATGCCCATCTACTGGGCGATTGAGCGGATGATGAACGCCATCTTCGACAAGGTCGGCTTCAAGTCCGTCATGCGGTTCCGTATGTTCGGCGACATCTTCAGCCGGGAGCTGGAGATTGAGGCCGCCCGAAAGGGCATGACCCTCGGCCTCATGGTGGACACCCTGCGGTACGACGCCCTCATGGGCCACACGCTCATGGACGACATTGCCATCTCCGACATGGTGACGAAGAGCGGAATCATGGATAAGCGTCTGCCTCTTGTCAGCACCTACAGCGCCAGACAGCGCGATGGCACACTCCCGCCGCAGGCCAAGCAGGAACTCGACCCCGGCGGCAGACCCGCAGAGACGGGAAGCCAGAGCGGACAGAAGAACCGGGACCTTCTCCCCGGCGGCGGAGGTGGCGAACCGACCGGACGCCGTGTAGATCACTGGGACGATTTTGATTGATGAAAGAAATACGGTGTCCTATTTGCAAGAAACTGATAGGGTACTTTGACGGTCGCGGAGAAACAATGTGCCCAAAGTGCCGGAAAGACGTTATCAGATTTGATACGCATAAAAATCGAATACAGTTGTTAAGCACAATAGAGCGCCAAGAGCGCCGCAGTTAAGAAACCGGGAATACCGGGATCTTGATAGCGGCGCTCTTTCGCTTTATCGGAGGGAAGAAACATGGGAAACGAAAAACACTTGGAGTTTATCGGACAGCTCAAAGTGCTGGAAACCGAGAACGACAAGGTATACCGGGTGCGTATCAAGGCACTGAACTCCGCCACCAACCGAAACAACTGGCGGTACATCAACCTTGAACAGCATCTGCAAGAGTTTCGTGACATCCCCATCCTTACCGCCTATGTGGGCGGCGGGGCCATTGTGGGAGACGGTCACAACTACAACATGAGGAGAGATCCAAAGACGGGTGAAGAGTACCCGTCTTTCACCGCACCAGATGCCGAGCGCATCGTGGGGTGGGTGCCCAAGGACGCCGAAATCCGCATCGAGAACGAGGACGGTGTGGACTGGGTCGTGGTGGATGCCGGGATCTGGGCTTGGTATTCCCGAGAGTTGGTGGACAAGATTGCTCGACAGGGGAGCATGGAGGTCAGCATCGAAACTCTCGTGTTTGACGAATACATGGATGGCGATGTCGCGGTCGAAACGAATTATAGCGTCCTTGGCATCACGATCCTGGGCAACGGGGTTTCCCCCGCTGTGGCAGGGGCGAAGATTCAGACCCTCGCCGAACTCTCTGAACTGAGGAACAACATGGCCGAAGCCGTTTTGAAGGCTGCGTCGTTCATCGGCGAGGAGGCAGAACCCGAACCCGCCGGGGTGGAAGACCCCGAAATCGAGCCGAAAAACAATTCCGAAAAAGGAGCGAAGAGCAACATGAACTACTACAGCCGCAAACAGCTTGCGGAACTGGGAGCGAAGTTCCCCCAGTACACCGTTCTGGCCGCCGTCAGCGACGAGAACTGCATCCGTGTCTGCCTTATGGCTGCTGATGGTGCTACTTCCACCTACACCATGGAGTCCGAGAACGACACCATCGTGCCGGAAAAGATCAAGAAGGTCAACGCCCAGGCTCAGTTTTGCTTTGGCGCGGATTGCAACGTCGATGTTGACGTTTGCGAGATGACGGACGCTCTGTCCGCCAGCCTGATCCGCTCCAACACCGAGCTGGATCAGACCCGTAAGGATCTGGAAGCCGCCAACGCCACCATTAAGGCCATGCAGGAAGCCGAAACCAAGCGCCGCATCAACGCCGCCAAGGAAACGGCCCGCAACACGCTGGACAAGCAGAACGCCAACCGCGAGGAAAAGTACAGCGACGAGTTTCTTTCCACCATCAACGCTGACATCGAGGCCGGTATGTACACCGAGCGGATGAACAGCGAGAACGAGTGGATCGGAGCCGCCGAGGTCGAGACCCGCGTTCTGGCCGAGTGCGCCCGCCAGCAGGCCGCCATCGACGAGAAACTTGCAAAGAGCAAGGAGAGCACCTTTGTTCTCGACAAGTTCAACAATGCCAAGGGAAAGGAACCCGACGGAATCGGCGGCCTCCTGTCCCGCATGGGCAAGAAGTAAAAAAGGAGAGTGAAACAACATGGCTTATATCGCCAACACCGCGTTTGAGCCTCGGATCGTCAACAACCGGTTCGAGGATCTGTGCAACATCGCCGGTCTCTATCAGGCTGGCTCCCCCGCCGCCAACGCCGACTGCTCCGCCGGTCTGCTGTGTGTGCGGAACGGCCAGGTCCCCTGCGAGGGCTTTGACAACCCCTCCGGCACTCGTGTCTACAACGAGAACACTTGGTACATGAACGCCGCCGCTGCCACCGCCAACATCGACGACGTGATCTACGCCTGCAATACCTACGACACCCAGCTCCTGTCCGCCCCCGACGGCAATAACTACTTCGTCGGCACCCGGACGCTGGGCCTCGGCGCTCCCGCCGGTCGTTACTGCACGTTCACCCGGATCGACTTCGACGGCCAGAGCGTGTACCGCTTCGGCATCGGCAATCTGAGCACCACGCTCGGCAGCAACACCTATTTCACCATCGCCAACGGTCTGCTGGTCCCCGCCGCTGCCGCCCCCACCGATGCTGGCTCCATCTACTTCGAGCTGCGCGGCACCGGCAACTTCACCGAGGGTACCACGGCCAGCTTCCAGTACGTTGATGTCGTCGCCAAGCGCGTCAGCGTGGCTGCGTAAGGAAGGAGGACGCAACAATGAAACTGAATCTGAACAGCATTTCTCCCGCCGTGTTCAAGGTGTCCGCCGCTGAGACTGCCGACGGCACCCAAAACCGCGCCGACATCGTGGCCTCTGGCCGCCTGCTGGCTTATGAGTACGCCCGGAAGGGTGCCAACGGCGTCCGCGCCGCCATGGGCATCAAGGAGAACGCCGGTGAGCAGCGGCTGACCGACACGGAGTACAAGGAACTGAACGAGGCTTTCCAAGCTTCCCACCTCCTGTACGCCGCCAATCAGGCCGACAAGTTTCTGGGCCGCACCTCCCCCTCCACCTTTGAGGAGTTCCGTCGGAAGGGCCAGAACTACCACAAGAACTCCATGTTCTACCAGGTGCTGGCTGGCATCTGGCAGGAGATTCTGACTCCCATTCTGCCCCGCGTGTACTCCGAGGCTGTCGGCGTGTTCGCCGACGTGGTCGAGGTCGGCTTCGGTGAGACCTACGCCCTGTCCATCGGAAGCAACGACATCCCCGTGTTCCAGGACAGCGCCTGGGGCGCTTCCCGGAGCGTTCCCCGCAACCGGTTCTACAGCAAGGAGTACACGCTGAATCCGCAGCCCCGCACGGCGCAGATCAACGCCAAGTGGACCCAGCTCGTGGGCAACAACGTGGACTTCGGCCAGTTCTTTGCGAACATCAGCGCCGGTCTGTACGCCAAGACCATGGGTATGTGGAACGCGGCCATGACCGCCGCCATCGCCGACACTTCTCTGGTGCCGAGCAATCTGAGCGTCGTGTTCTCCAACCAGAACTGGATGACGCTGGCGAACCGCCTGTCCGCCGTGAACAGCACCCAGATCAGCAACCTCTTTGCCACCGGCAATGCGGTTGCCCTGTCCAAGGTGCTGCCCACGCAGGCCACCGGCTCCACCAACGTGAACATGGACGCCGCCATCGCCACCCTGCTGGGCGCTGACTACACCCGCACCGGGTATCTGGGCGAGTTCATGTCCGTCCGGCTGATGCCTCTGGTGGATGCCATCGTTCCCGGCACCCAGAACACCACCGTTGAGACCATTCTTGATCCCACCAAGGTGTTTATGATGGCCGGTAACGGTCGCAAGCCCCTCACCATCGGCTACAACCGCGACACGCCCATCACCCTGGAGGTCGATCCCTCCAAGGCCGGGGATCAGGAGATCGCCGTGAACATGACCATCGCTCTGGATAGCGTGGCTGTGTTCGAGAGCCACATCGGCGTCGTGACCATCGCCTAAACATAGCCCCCGGAGGGGAGCCAACGCCTCCCCTCCACTCTATGCTTCCATAGCTCAGTTGGAAGAGCAAATCACTCGTAATGATAAGGTCGTAGGTTCGAGTCCTGCTGGAAGCCCCAAAAACAAATAAAAACCATCGGAAGGAGATTTATGTGATGGCAAAGCGTGAAATGACGGAAGAACAGAAGAAAGCAGCGGCGGAGCGGATGAGAGCCGCCCGGGAGAAGAAAGCGGCGGAGAAAGCCGCGGCGGAGGCCGAAGCCGAAAAGGCTCCGTTTGAGGAAATCGAGGACGAGCTGGAGACCGCTCCGGTCGTTGAGAAAGCGCCTGCGGAAGACCCCATGCTGAAAGCCCTGCGGGAGCAGAACGAACTGCTCCAGAAGCAGATCCTGGCGATGCAGGAGCAGATGGCGGCAATGGCGATGCCCAAGGTCATCCAGGTGGCCCCCGACACCGAAAAGGTACACTTCCTGTGGCAGGCCCCGGTGGCGGACGACAACGTGGTGCTGTTCGGCGAGGGCGGTATGTATGGCCGCATTACCGGAAAGACGGGGAGCTTCTTCGTTCCGAAGAGCGAACTGAGCCGCATTCTCGATTCCATGACGCGCCTGTTCCTCGAAAACCGCTGGCTGATCGTGCTGGACGGACTGAACGAGGAGGAGCGGGAGGCTCTGGGCGTCAACTACAAAGAGGGCGAAGTCCTTGACAAGAGGGCGTTCGCCAAGATGGTGGATCTGGGAAGCGAAATCCTCGACATCTTCCCGAAGCTGTGCGACAGCCACAAGGAAATGGTGGGACAGCGGTTCTACGAGGCGTGGAAAGCCGGGAACCCCAACGTGAAGCGGGAGATCGTGGTGGAACTGCTCCGCATGAGCAAGAGCGAGGGCAAGGAAATCAAGGGCTTCTCCGCCATCATCGAGGGCATGAACGAAAGGGACCTCCACTGAGTTTTCGATAAAAAAACAAGCCGCCAAGCGGACGAAGGAGACGAGGAACATGAGAGAAGTCATCATCGAAGTCACCGTACAGGTTCTGGGCGCGGTGCTAATGGGCGTGGTCAGCGTGGCTTTCGCCTATATCGGCAAGTGGATCGCCAAGACCAAGAAACTGGAAACCGTAGCCGTCGCCATGGATGAACTGGAGCGGGTGGTTAAGGCCGTGGTCGGGGATCTGGAGCAGACCATGGTTGGAAAGCTGAAAGCGTCTACCGAGGACGGGAAGCTATCCAAGACTGATATCGAATATCTGGGACACGAGCTTGTTTCCCGAACTGCCGATCAACTGAGTTACCCCGCTGCTAATGCGCTGGCTGCCGCCGGTTGCGACGTGGAATCCATGATTCACAGCATCGCCGAGTCCTATATCAACAAAATCAAGCGAGGCGAGGGCCTTATCCTGGCCCCGGAAATCGTGGAACCCTAACAAAAATGAATCCCCCACCGGCCTTGCATCGGTGGGGGTCACAAAAACGAGAACGATGGAGGATGCCAAAATGGCCATGACGTTGGAAGACCAAGCCGTAAAACTCAAAGAGGTTGAGGATCGGAGCAAGGGAAACTCCCGCCGCATCGAGACCTTGGAGCAAAAAGTAGCGGACATCAGCGACGTGGTCGGTGTCCTCCAAGCCATGAAAAAGGACTTGGAATACCTATCGAAGAACGTAGACGAGACGAAAACGGATGTTAAGGCCATCATGGAGAAACCAGCCAAGCGGTGGGACACTTTGGTGGAAAAGGTGCTGTGGGGCGTTCTGAGCGCAGTGCTGGCATTCGTTCTTGCCAAGGGCGGCCTGTAAGTTTCAAAGTTTCACCGAATTGTTGAAAGTATACTTTTAATTGAAACATACCGATCTGGTGTAACGGTAGCACATGGGACTTTGACTCCCACGGTGTTGGTTCAAGTCCAGCGGTCGGTGCCAAAAAACCTGTAAAGAAGGTGACACGATGACGATAGAGAGGGGAACAACGCAAGAGGTAAGAATAACCATTAAGGGCTGGGATCTTACTTCGTGCGATATATATGTGACCTTCAAGCAGGGGGCAAAATCCGTAACGAAGAAAACAATGGACAGCGTTGTGTTTTCAAACAACGCCACGAAAATTGTACTGACCCTGACGCAGCAGGAAACCATGGCATTCGACAACAACAAATCCGGGCTTGTTCAGGCGAGATGGATTGACCAAAACGGGATTGCCAGAAAAACAAAGACGGCTGCGTTTGACGTTGACCTTCTCCTGTATGAAGCCGTGCTGGTAAAGGATGATGGCGGTGAATAAAGGACCATCCATCATTATCTCGGCAGAAAGCGGCGCAGAGATAGAACTTGATACAAACAAAAAAGGGCGCATAGACCTTGAGGTGACCGCCGGGGTATCTGCCGATGAGGAATACTTCGGACCGTACTCCGTAACGCCGTCAGATGTAGAACAGGTGATGAAGACGGCACAGAAGATCGCTTCAAAGGATATTGTCGTGAACCCAATCCCGTCGAACTATGGGAAAATCGGGTGGAACGGGTCTATCCTTACGGTTTCATAAAGGAGAATTAAGTAGCAATGGCTAAAAACGTAGTCATAAATAATGTCGTATATCAGAGCGTACCGCAAGTTTCCATCCCTCTTTCCGGCTCGACCGGCACGGCGGATTTTTACGACACGTCCGACGCTACCCTCGACAGCGGCGGGAAAATGCTCGTTGGGAATACCGCCTACGCCAACGGCGTGAAATATGCGGGTTCGATTGAAACAAAGAAACAAAGCGATTTGACTGCGGTTGGCGCTTCCGTGACGGTCCCCGCCGGGTACTACGCATCACAAGTGTCAAAGGAAGTGGCCTCTGGCGAGGCTACCGCTCCTGCCTCCATCTCGGGGACATCCGCTTCCGTTTCTGCGGGAACAAACACGCTGACACTTTCCAAAACCGTATCCGTTACTCCGGTTGTGACTGAGGGTTATGTCGGGTCTGGCACGGCGGGGAACAGCGTCATATCGCTTACCGCAAGTGTAGCCACCAGGGGGGAGGGAACCATTACCCCCGGGACGAGCGACCAGAGCATAGCAAGTGGAACATACCTGGCTGGCAGTCAGACAATCAAGGGTGACAGCAACCTCCAAGCCCAAAATATTAAGAGCGGGGTCAGTATCTTTGGAGTGAACGGTTCGCTATCCGCCGCCACAGTGTCTCAAGATGGGACAACAAAAGTCCTTACCGTATCGTAGGGAGGCAGAGCCGTGGCGCAGAATGTAACCATAGCAGGAGCGTCGTACTCGGACGTTCCCTCAATCGAAGTCCCAAAGACGGGAGGAGGGATCGCAGGCTTCTACGATGTTTCTGAAACAACAGCAGAGGCTGAAGATGTGGCGGACGGCAAAGTATTTATAAGCGCCAACGGAACGGTAACGATAGGGACTGCGACAGGAGCGATAGAGATGACACTCTTATCATACGGGAAAAGTACATGGGAGGAGTTCATTGCTGCATACAAGGCAAACAGCATCGTTTACTGCCGCGCCTCTTCAAATAGCAACCCGGCTTCGGGCAGCCAGACAAGGATGGCGTTTATGGCGTATGTCAGCAACGCAGACAACCCGACAAATGTGGAGTTTCAGTATTACCGGTCGGTTTCTTCCCACTCTGCCACCCAACAGGGGGACCAAGTGTATGTCTACAAACTGGATAAGACCGCCGGGTGGAGCGTAATAGTTCGGGAGGCTTATACCAAAATTGCCGTAGGATCTGGACTGACATCGTCCTATAGCAACGGGACGCTTACTATCAGCCTCGCATGAAGCGGGAAACTTATCACGGAGGGCGATTATCATGGGAACTACATTTGAGCAAATAGAATGTCAGGCCATGACTTATATAAAAAATGATTTGTCCCTCGACTGGGACATGAAATACCGGTTGCCTGTTTTCTATCGGCGTATGTGGAACTATATGCAGGCGGCGAAGCCCCTGTTCAATCGGCCGCCCCAGATGATTACGCGGCTGAAAGGGTATACAGAACCTCAATACTGCGATGTTCTGTTTCCGGTGAAAGAAATAAGCGAAGACGGGACCGTGACGGCGGACACCGGGATTACTGGCATGGATATCTGCTCCGCCGGAGTGGTGTCCGAGGACGATCTTGGCAATCCAAGCTATGTCCCGCTAATTTTAAATAGCTACAATGCGGAAACTGGTGAGGTGGTGGTTTCCGGGAACGTGGGCTACGGCGATGAAATCGACATCGACTTCTACAAGAGCGGTGCTCTGGAAGCCGAACTGACCGACCCGGAGAAAGACATCCTCGCATTCTGCGTCTACGCCGTGTACGAGAAGCGTTTTGACAACAACATCTTGGAGCGCCAGTCAAAGGTGCGTGACGCCAACTTCACGACCATCTCCGAGGCCAGCCAGACGGCGGCTGGGACATCCCGCCAAACGGCGGTGGACAGCCAGCTCTTCGACAAGCTGCGGAAGTACGAGCAGGATGCGGTGTATTACAAGACCGTACTGAACCAGAACATCCACCTTTAAGGAGGAAAGGCCCGTGGCAGACATTTCCAAAATGGCGCATACTGCCGGGACTCTATCCGGGGCCAACTGGTTCCCGCCGCTCAATAGTGCGGGAAATACCTCCGGCCTGCAAAAACAGTATTTTGCCGACGAAACGAGAGCCTACGCCCAACAAGTTGGGCATCTGGCCTCCAACGTGTTTATGGCAGACTGCCAAGGGCTGAACCCGGATGACTTCTTCGCATGGCAAAAGGTGAAGCTGCGGTCCATCCGGGCGGCGCAGGCGCAGACCGGCGAGACCATGCCGGAGGACTGGCAGAGAATCTACATTTTTGACCCGGCGAACCTCACGTATTTGCCCCAAGGGGCCATGCTGAAGTACAACGACAATACATGGATCGTGTACAAGGGCAAAAACATCTCCGCCATCCACGGGAGCGCCGTAGTGCGGCGGTGCAACGCCGTCATCCATCTGCTGGACTGGTACGGGAACATCGTGACCGTCCCCATGTCATACGCCAAGATGGGAACGCTTGGCAACGCCGAGCATACGACGGAAAACACGATCACCTCCAAGAACTATATGAACTGTATTTGCCAGTTGAACGAGTACAGTTGGCAGTTCACGGAGAACACGCGCATCATTCTGGGCAACACGGCCTATGCAATGCGCGGTCTGGACAACTTCACGAGGGAGTATACCGACGACCCAGACAGCGTCCATCTGCTGGCATTCACTATTGAGCGGACGGAACTCCAGCCTTACGACAGCGTGGAGTACCAGGTGGCCGATTACGGCGGATTTTCGTGGGATATCGCCGTCAACTGGAATAATTCCATGCTGGTCGGCACAACGCAGACTCTCAGCGTGACGAGCCGGAGAAACGGCGAGGCAGTGGAGAGCACGGACGAGAACCCGATTTCCTACGTTTTCGAGTCCAGCGACGAGGAAATCGCCACAGTGGACGAAAACGGCACGGTGACGGGCGTTGGTGAGGGAACGGTGACCATCACCGTTTCTCTGGCGGAAAACCCGGATATCACGCAGACGGTGGAGATTGAGGTCCCGGCGGCGGAAGCCGAAAACGTGTCGTTTACGACCACGATCCCGGCGTTTTTACACGAATTTGACGTGATAACGGTTTCGGCGGCCTATTTTGTAAGCGGAGAAGCCACCGACGAGCCGGTGGAGATCTTGTTCTCTGGGCCTGCGGCAAGCGCGTACAGCGCTACCAAAAATGGGCAGAATACATACCGGATTATGTGCTATCACGCCAGCACGAAGCCGCTGGTTATCACAGCGGAATACGGATATCTACGTAAAATCGCAGAAATCCGGCTTATTACCTAAGAAAAAACGGTCATTGTGGGAACAAAAGAAGCGTATGAGGGCCGGGGTGGGGGCCAGCTTCCTTAATAGGCGAGGAGTGTGTGAATGGCAAAAATCAGTTTAGATGTCAAACAACACTGCGTCGAGATGTTCAAGAGGGGAAAAAACTCCAAGAATATCTACAACGAATACTTTCATGCCGCACACCCAGAAATGGGCTATGAGACCTTTCGGCACCATCTGAAATACTGGAAACGAAAGCAAATGGCGGACACCGCAACGCAATCCGCCGGGACATATCCAGGGTTTATTGCACACGGGGCCACCGTTCAGGTCAACGGCCACGGAGAAATGGTGCAGGCGTGGATCAAGCAACACGTAGATGACGGCTGGTACAGCGAACTTCTGGAGAACATCCGGGAAAGCACAGCGCCAAGGCTGATTAAGCGTAAAGAGGGTAAAAGTGAGCCTCAGATGCTTGAAATACCCCTTTATGACCAGCATTTCCCCCTTTACGACCATGAGGACACGCTCACCGAACTGCTGGAAATCATCCAGTCCAAACGATGGGAAGAAATCAACATTGCCATCGGGCAGGATATGCTTCACAACGACGATATGCGTGGGAGGACTTCTTCCGGCAGAGCCATCGAGAAGGTAGACATGGTCAAAGCGTGGAACATGGCGCGGGACTTCTGGTTCACGGTCATTTCCGCCTGCTTGGAGCAGGGGGATACGGTAAAAGTCCTGTATTCCAAGGGCAACCACGACGAGAGCATGAGCTGGGCGTTCGTCCAGATGCTCAAGGCGATGTTTCCACAAGTGTGGTTCGATGATTCCATGGCGCAGCGAAAGTGCATTTCGTGGAGGAACTGCTTCATCGGCATCACCCACGGCGCTTACAAAAAGTCGAACAAAAATGACCTTCGCGGTCAGTTTACGATACAGTTCGCCGAAGAATTTGCCAAAGCCAAAGTGCGGGAAATACACGCCGGACACCTCCACAACGAGGATGAGCAAGATATCTACGGCGTGATGGTCCGCCGACTGGCACGAAAGGGAACGACGGATGAATGGAGCGACGACGAGGGCTTCGTCGGAGCGCACGACCGGTTCATGGTCTTCCGGTGGAAGCCGGGGCGGCTGGCCGGGATCGAGTATGTTTAAGGAGAAACCAAAATGGACTGCAAGTTTGCCTACATAAAGAAAAAAATCCCCTATGTCCTGTGCCTGAAGGAGACGGAGCCGGACGGATACGACCGGAAAGCTTTGTTCAGCGCCATGTGTCCGCACCAGGAGTATTGCCATAAGCTGGACTGCCACAAGCTGACCCCGGAGTGGGTGGGCTGCCTGAAGTTGCGTGAGAACGTCCAGAACGGCGCAGAAGTTGCGTTTGTTGCGGATGCGTCCGAGGATGCCCCAGCTACGAAAACGCGCCAGAAACGGCGCAGAAAGGCCGCAGAGGAAACCCAAGAGGCTGTCGAAGAGTAAACAAGAAACTTTGCAGGCGGAAGGAGAATTTATATGCCTGACTATCACATTACTATTTCCACCGACATCATCAAACAGGCAAAAAGCTATGTGCCCGTGAGCGAGAAGCAGACGGTGTCCCGCGCCATTGCGTTTTTCTGCTGCGAAGCGGTACAGCCGAACATGGCAAGTTCCATGGACGGACTGCCGAAGCTGACCATGATGGTGCAGGAAAACCGGAAACTGCGACAGCAGTTCCAGATGGGGCTTCTGGCAGACTATCTGGGGGCTGAATACAGCGTGGACTTTGTGCGGCTCCCCGGCGAAAACGGCGAGACTGTCGAGCAGCCGCTGTCGCACTGCATGGCAGAAGAGGACTACGACCTCTGGGCGTCCTCCCATGTCATGAACCAGTTGGAAAGGCTGAAAAAGGTCAAGGAGCATGAAGTAGCCGACAAGGTGTTCGACATCCTGTACGACTACAAGAACTACGAAAACATGATCTCCGCCGCCATCCGGGACTACATGGAACAGATGAACAACGACTTCAATCGTGTAGCCGAGTACATCTCCCTGTTCGCCACCGAGGAGGTTGCGCAGGCTGTGACAAAGAGCCTGATGGAGTCCAAGGAGGATCTCCGAGAAGTGCTGGATAACGTCAAGGCGTACAAGAAAAAGAAAGGTGGGGCCGATGGCTGACGCATGGACTGCCCAGGAGCCTACCCATGAAAGTCCATACTGGCCGTACCGGAAGACCAACGAGGCGGACACCTTGGCGGGGATGGAGCAGATCCCCTACATAGTGGTGAAATACCTCATGGATTTACCGGACGGCACTGGATACATTCCACCTTCGGACAACCGATACCCAAGGGCGAGGCTGAAAAAGCTTCTGTACTGGGACACGCCACTGCCGCTGGCGCAGCCTCTGCCGACCGCCGAGCAGACCAAGGCGCTGCTGTTCGACCCGGAGAACCCGGACAGGCCGCCCGACACGGAGAGGGGCTACCGCTTCTTCCCCCAGAACATGACGCAGCAGAGCATGGCGTGGTCAAAGTCCCTGGTGCGTGTGTATCTCTCCGATGCCTCCGTTCTTCCGAGCAAGGAGATGTACGTCACCCGGCAGGATGTGGTATTCGACGTGGTCGTGAACGTAAGCATCGAGAGCAACACCGGGATGACGGCATCCAGCCGAGCATACGACATCGTGCAGGCTATCCGGGAGGCTACTGCCGGTGTGAATTTCGGAGGAGTCGGTCCCATGACCCTGCGCCGCATCACCAAGATCGACGATGAGAGAAACTTCCTGGGGTACAAAATCTACACCTACATTGATTGGTGCGCAGACGCACCGAACCCATTCTTCAGTTAAAGAGCGCCAAGAGCGCCATCCTTGCAAAAACGAAGGAGTGGCGCATTTTTGCTATCTAAAGCGGGAAAAGGAGTTTATATGGCCGCTTTTATAGATAAATACACACGGCAAGTCCGGCACAACGCCCCTGTCGATTATGCCGGACTGACATTCTACCCGTTGACCGTTGACAAGTATGAACTTTACGCAAAAGCAAAACAGGCTTTCGAGCTTATGCAAAGTTCCTTGAAGGTCCCCAAGCTTGCCCGTCTGCCATGGTGCGCCTGTTTATGGGCGCTGGACGAGCAGTGCCTGGAGCAAACCGGGAAACCCGGATGTTTTCTGACCGACGTTCTATGCGTTCTGGTGGAGGTTCTTCGGCTCGAACCGTTCAGCGACGCGGCCAACGGAGGGCAGACTTCCTATCCGATATTCCCGGCGTTCAAAGATGGCGAACTGACGGGTATCGCCATCGGACGCAGTTTCCTTGACCGCATATTGCTGGATATGCGGCAGATGAACGACATCCGGCAAATCATAGCCGCCCAGAACGGTTATGAGATACCGGACGAAAGCTGGAATCCAGACCTTGTTCGGGCCGCCCAGTATAACGCGCAGGGCAAAAACGCAGGCATAAAATTTGATTTGGAAACGCTTGTGTACTCTGTTGCCCTCCACTGGAACTGCAAGGCAGAAGAGGTTTGGGATTGGCCGATACGAAAATTTCAACAGGCGCAGGGTGCCATAGACAGGAGCTTGAATTATCAGATTTACACTCTGGCAAGCGCCACCGGGCTTGTGAAATTTGACAAGGGAAATCCCTATCCCACATGGAAGTTTGATAAGCACTCGGATATGCCCGCCGGTTTCCGAACGATCGCAGAAATCGAGGAGACTACGCATGGAATGATCCAGGGAGCTTAAAGTAATTAAGGAGTGAGAAAATGAACTACACGTTTACACCCGAAGAGCTTTTTTCCAAGGGCATCGTGGAGGCGGAGTTCTTCGACCCCGCCACCGATAATCTGCTGGGCTACTCCAAGTATGTCGTGGACTTCAACCCCGCCGGTTCTATGAACGAGGGTGAGGTTGCCGCCGGTCCCGGCAACGGCCTGGTTATGATGATCCCCGACAGTGCTCGGCTGAACATCACTGCCACCACCGCCGATTCCGCACTGAACAACATGGCGCTGCCTGTCGGCGGCACTCTGACCGGCGGCGGCATCGTGGAGACTGTTACTGGCATCACCGCATTCGACTCCACTCTGACGCTGAACAACGCCGCCGCCCCCCTCGGCGGTCAGAACGGCCCGGTCTGCTATGTGCTGACCAGCACGGGCGCTGATAAGGCTACCGTGGAAGCCAACAGCGGCACCGCCTATCCCGTGAACACGGACGGCACTATCGTCGGCTTCGCGGCTGTCAGCGGCAACACCTACTGCGTGAAGTATTTCGTTGCCCGCAGTTCCGCCCTTCAGCTCTCCATCCCCGCGCTGTTCGCCCCGAAGGTGGTGCGGGCGCATTTCGCGGTGAACTGCTATGCGAAGAACGTGAGCGGCGACGTGATGCAGGGAAGCCTCATCAAGATCCGCCACTACGTTTTCCCCTACTACTACTTCACCAACCCCCTGGCCGACACTCTGGGGCAGACCAGCACCGGCACTGTCAACCTGTCCGGGCGCTGTCTGACCTATCAGGAGGCCATCAGCAACGGCACCTGTGCCACCAACACCAGCGGCTACTACGGCTATATCGTTGACGAGTATGTGAACGATGCCGCCGGTACTGCCGCTGTTGACGGCATCTATTTCATCGGCCTTGGCGCTGGCGCGACTGTCGCCGTCGGCAACACCGTTGTCCTGCCTATCAAGTACAGCGTCAACGGCGTCCTCACCGAAATCTCCGACATGGATCAGGTGACGTTCACCAGCTCCGCTACCGGAGTGGCTACTGTCCCGGAGGGTGGTCATACCAACACCGTCACCGGCGTTTCCGCTGGCACGGCGAACATCACTGCCACCGTGACCAACAACCGGACCGGCGTTACCTATACCGACACCATTGGTGTCACCGTGAGCTGAACAAAGAAAACAGCCCCGGCCTTTCCGGGCCGGGGCTTTCCTGTAGTCCCAAGTTTTCAAGCCTTGAGAGTTTGGTAGTGCGGGAAAGAGAAGAGGGAGTATTTGCATGAGCGGAAGTATACCGATGCATATAAAACTCGATAAAAGCCTTGTGCAAGCACTCGATGGAGAAATCACAACGGCTATAGGCTCCATCATGCAAGATTGTCAAGCGGCGCTTGACGGAGTGGCGGCAGAGGCAAAAGATGCCCTATTTCGCCACATAAGCGATGATGTTTATAAAAAATGGTCTCCATCGGAATATGTAAGGCGATATGAAGACGGAGGACTTATCGACTTCTCAATCACCCCGACAATCACCGGGCCTGCATCTGAGATCAGGGGGAAAAAGTTCGCGTCTGTATTTGAAATGAGGTATAAGCCCGACGGTCAATCAGAACAATGGAGAGCGCCTGCTGACGGCGATGCGTTAATCCATAGGATTGAAAGCGGGAACGGATATGAATGGGGGAAACACCCGGGGCCGAGGCCGTTCTGGACAAACTTTGTGAATGAGATGATAGATCAAAACCAATTCGCAGATTCATTTCTGCGGAATATGGCGTTGCTTGGCGAAACCGTAGAGGGAACGGCAGAAGTTATCCGCACGGACGGAGACGGCGACTACGATTATTGAAGAATAAGGCGGGACTGAAATGGCAAATATAAAGCTTGCTGTTATTGGCGATTTTCAACAGGTCTATAAAGAAGTTGAAGCGCTGGAAAAAAGAATAAACGGGATAAAGCCGCTTGAAATCAAAGTTTCCGCAACGCAGGCCACGGAAGCTGCCAAGAAAGCCACAGAACAACTCAACAAAGAAGAACAAAAAAGGACTACTACCGCTCAAAAGGAAGCCGAAAAACGGCAGACTATATCCCATAAAGAAGCGGAAAAACGGACAACCGAATTTCTGCGTTCCGCCGGGAAAATCACGGAGAACGAGCAGAAAGAAAATCAAAAGCGCCTGACGAATCAGGAAAAGGCCAATCAAAAGAGCCAAGAGAACGAGCAGCGGCATAATGCCCGGATGGTCGAGCAGGCTCAACGGCAGGCCGACAGACTGGCCGCAAGCCAGCAAAGGGCCGACCAGCAAGCCGAAGCGCAGGCACAGCGCCATGCTGACCGGATGATCGAGCAGCAGCAGAGGCAAGAGCAGAGGCTTGAACTCTATACCATCCGCCAGCAGCAGATGCTGGAGAGGCAATCCAGAGCACACCAGGATTTTTCCAAAGTCGTTGAAAGAGCCACCAGTGTATACGGGCAGTTCGCAATCACTCTTGGCAGGAGGCTTTCCAACGCCGCCATCAACGCCGTTACATCCTCCTTCCGCGAAGCTCTCAGTGCCATGCGGGAAGTGGATCAGGAACTCGCCAATATCCGCAAGGTCACGGACGCACCTGAATCCGTAATCAACGAGCTTGGCGCTCAGTCCTACGATGTAGCTTCTCGGTATGGTATCTCCGCGCAGGATTATCTGTCTGCCGCCGCTGAGTTCGCCAAAGCCGGTTACAGTAACTACGGCGATATGGCGGAACTTGCTACCAAGACGCAGTTGGTGGGTGACGTTGCCGCCGAAACCGCTACCAAGTTCCTTATTTCCGCCGACGCCGCCTTTAAGATGGGCGGAAGCATTGACGACCTTACAACGGTTCTGGACAAGGCGAACATCATCGAGAACAACTTCGCCACCAGCATCGAAAAGCTGTCCGGCGGATTCCCGATTGTCGCCAACGTAGCCGCCATGACCAACATGAGCGTGGACGAAACTATCGCTGCGCTCGGAACCATCACTTCCGTGACGCAGGAAAGCGGACAAATGGCCGCCCGCGCTCTCCGTGCCCTTATCCTCAACGTAATGAAGGACACCCAAACGGAGATCGAAGAGGGCGTCAACTGGACGGAGCAAGAAATCGAAACATTGCAAGATGTTTTGATGAAATACTCCGGCGAAGCCATGAGGACGGCTCAAGAGGCCGGTAAAATCGTAAACCCCATTGAGGCTTTCCGTGGGCTTTCCGAGGCATATAAAGCGGGAGACTTGACGCAAGCAGACTTGGCCCAAATCGCCTCCGGCCTTGGCGGAAAACTCCGCACCAACCAGCTCCTTGCCCTCGTGCAGAACATGGATATGTTCGACGAGATGCTTGGCATGGTGAAAGACAGTGCCGGTAGCGCCGACAAGGAAATCAACGTCCTTCTGGAAACCTGGAACTCCAAGACAAATCAGCTCAAAAACTCCTGGACGAAGTTCGTTTCCGAACTGATTGATTCAGGGAAAATCAAAGAGCTTATTGATGAAGTGCGTTCTTTTGTGGAGGGACTGGACGCAGAGAAAATCGGCAGAGATATCCGCAACGCCATTGCGCCTATCATCAGGTTCATACAAGACACAGACTGGAAAGCCGCTGGTCAAAACATTTCCAATATCTTTGATAAGATCACGAAATTTGCCACAGCGGCAGTCGTCGTCAGCACTCTTTCTACGATTTACGGCTGGCTCTCCAGCATTTTCAGCGTCCTCGGCTCCATCGGCGGGCTTCTCGGCATCGGCGGCGCTGTCGGGGTGGCCGCAGGCGGTGGGATCGTGGCAGCCCTTGGTGTTCTTGCCGCAGGGGTCCTTGCCGTTACTGATAATTTCGCCGAAAGCAAGCGTGCTTTTAGCGAAGCGACCAGGGAACTGGACAGGCAGAGAGAAAGCGTCGAAAAGGCGAACGAAGCCTACAGGGACTCCACAGATGAAATCAGCGCAACGGCGTTCGTGGCTGATGAATATATTCGGAAGCTCCAAGAAATGGAGCAAAACGGATTGGACGCCGACGAAGCTGCAAGCGACTACCATGATACTCTTGTACGGCTTACGCAACTGATCCCGGAGCTTTCCGAGGTCATAGACCTTGACAATAACAGTATTAAGGGCGGAACCGAAGCGCTTTACGACAATATCGAAGCGTGGAAAGCCAACTCCACAGAGAGGGCTATTGCCGCCCGAAAGGCTGCTATCGTTGACGCTATAGCGGAAGCGCAAGTCCAGAATCAGATAAATACGATTCGCAGAGACAAAGCCCAATCCGGCATTTTGGCCGATTGGGATGCGCTTCAGGCCGAAGCAGACAACATCACCAACAATATTATTGTCCCTGGCGCTGATGTTGACGACGCGACGTTACAAAGACTGACCGAAATCACCGAATGGCAAGACGCAAACTATGACGCTTACTTAGAGGCTACCCGGCAGGTAGAGGCATATAACAAAGCCATCGAAGAGGGGAACGAACTCCTTGACTCGTTAGAGGAGCAGCTTATAGAAGTTGAAGAGTTAGAGTCCAAGGAAACCAGTTCACAACAGCCCAAAGCAGAAGATTTTCTTTCCCCCGGCGCAACAGATGACATGAGCCGCGTCCTGGCCATGCAGGAATATCTCAAGGCCAGCCAAGAAACTGCCCAGGTTACGCAAGATGGCTTTGAAGAAAGCGCAGAGGCCGCAGAAGAAAACGAAGAGAGAACCGGGGCAGCCGTAAGCGCTACCACCCGTCATCTGCGCAGAGCGGCGCAGCACAGAAGAGAACTCCGGACAGAACTCCAGTCCGTAAACGACGAAATTGTTGGAGATACCGAAGATTTCGCCGAAGAAACCGGGGAAACCCTGGCGGATGGGCTGAGAGATTCAGAGGGAGAAATCCAAGCTGCGGCGGCAGAAATGACGCGCTCCATCGGAGACGGCATTATCTCTCAATCCGGCTACATCAAAAGCAAAATCTCCGAAGTAGTCGGCATCGCAAAGCAATTCATCGGCGGCCTTTCCGCCAGCGGATCTATGTCCTACCACCC
This sequence comes from Clostridiaceae bacterium, assembly GCA_904501705.1. Classification (GTDB taxonomy): domain Bacteria; phylum Bacillota; class Clostridia; order Oscillospirales; family Acutalibacteraceae; genus UBA5905. The sequence continues at coordinate 61,809 of CAJGCA010000002.1, forward strand.
GGAGGGGCAAAACTGGTGGGTAGACTCCAGCGGTTCTGTACACACCGCCCACGCCGAAGGTACAAGCAACGCACCGGGCGGTCCTACGCTTGTAAACGAACTTGGGCCGGAGCTTATCAGCGAGAACGGCAGAGCGTATATCGCAGGCGGCGGCAGGCCCACCGTCGTGAATCTTTCTCCCGGCGCTATCGTTATCCCCGCCGATCAGACAGAGGAAGCACTAAAAGGCGGTATGCCCAGATACGCCAGGGCCTCCATGAACGCTACGAGCCTGTGGGGGAGCGGCAAAGCCACAACAACGTGGACAGGGCGCGGAGGCGGAAGTGGCGGCGGCTCCAGCGGCGGCGGAAGTTCCAGCGGCTCCACTTCCAATTCGCCTGACTTTTCTTCTCTGGAAAAAAAGCTGTCTGATTTGCTCCGCAATCTCGAACTGCAAATCAAACTTGCCGAAAACGAGGGAGACTACGTTCAGGTCGTAAAGCTCTACGAGAAAGCGCAAGAGGCTGTTAAGGGACTCGTAGACAAGTACAGAGCGGCAGGATACGGGGAAGACTCCACCGAAGTCCTTACGCTGCTGAACAAAAATTACGACTATGCCGGGAAACAGCTCGACATCTACCGCACAAAATGGGACGAGCTTATCAAAGCCCTGCAAGCAGACACAGACGCCACAAAGGCCGCGTCTGCCTTGGAAGAAAAGCGGCAGGCCGCAGAGGATGCCAGGGAGTCCCTGGCGAACGCTCAGTCTCAAAGGACGGTAAGAATCTACAACGCCGCTACCGGGCAATGGGAATGGGTAGCTGACGAGGGGAAAGTAAAGAGCGCTCAATCGGCACTGACCAAGGCCGAAGAGAGTTATAACGAGCAAGTCAAGAGCAGTGCGCTCACGGAACTGAAAGCGCTTCGGGACAACCCGAGCGACCTTTCCGGCATTACCCTCGGGCCTGCGCTCTCTGCCGTCGCCACCATGTCTGAGAGCAGCCCGGAGTTCCAAAACTTTGCGCGGGCACTGGACGCTGTGTTCGGCGTTGGAAGCTTCTTGCAGAGCACAGAGGGAAGCACCTCTGTCCTGCCAACGGTGGACAGCCACGATACCAACTACAGTTTCGGCGGCGTGAGTTTGTCGCAGGAGCAGGCCGGAAGTATGTCCCTCATGGAGCTTGCGAAGTTGCTCAGTGTGCTAAAGATCACTTGACGGAGGAACGGAATGATTGAAGAAGCGAAAGCCTTTTGGGATGCCATATCCGGGAAAGTAAAGGCGCTTATACAGTCGGAAACCTCCAATGCCATGCGCGTAGCACGGTTCAACGTAACGACAGCGCCGAACGGCAGTGTGATGGGCGTGACGCAGCCTTACGGGAATACGGAATTGCTCCTCCCGTATTCCCAAGAGGTAGCAGGCGCAAGCGTTGGGGATACAGTGCTTGTAGCGTGGTGGGGGAGCATGAGCAACGGGCGCGTCTACTATTTCTCCAAGGGCTACGACGGGGGAGCGGGAGGCGGCGGTGCTTCCGCTGACGTAATCGCCTCCATCACATTCCCTGCCGCCGCCTCGTGGACGGACAGCGGGAACGGGTGGTGGACTGCAGTGCCGACCATCGCAAGTGCGACCATCTCGGCCAAGAGCAAAATCGACCTCCAGCCAACGGCTGCGCAGTTTATGGCTCTCCAGAGCGCCGGTGTGCAGGACCTGTACGTGGATAACGACAATGCGGCGCTGACGGCCTACGCCGTGGGGAATCCTCCGGCGAGTGCCATTACGATGCAATGCTCCATCAGTGGGACGAACGCCCCGCAGCCGCCGGTGAACCCGTCGATAGACATGATTTATCCGATTGGCTCGATCTATATGTCCGTGAACAGCGTGAATCCGGCGAATGTAATCGGCGGGACGTGGGAGCGTATCAAGGACACGTTCCTGCTGGCGGCTGGCGATTCTTACAGCGCAGGGTCATCGGGAGGCTCTGAGAAACATACCCACGAGTACGGTATTCAATACGGAATGTATTATGAAGCGACTGTATTTGAAAACAACTCCAATGCTGGCGCTCTCAGTTACGACCAAGAGGGGAACATTTCGATTGGACCAAAAGAGAGCATGGGAGCTATATCCTCATCGCACCCCAGCGCGACAGGAACGGCCACTGGCAGCTTCAACCATGAACGAGCAACCGGCAACACATCATACACAAGTAATATGCCGCCGTATCTGGCGGTGTACGTGTGGCATAGAACAGCGTGAGGTGAATGACTATGGTAATTGTAGGTGAATCTATTTTTGCTGCGGCAAGCCTCGGTGTGTCGTTTGAGTACGAGGGCGAACACGGCAGCGCTGTTTATAATGGGAACTGGACCGCAGACTTCAATGGGATAGGGATTATGTTTGCTACTTGGGCAAGCAGCGGCGCAAGTTCGTGGTGGTATATCAAGGATAACACGATAAATGTGGCAGTTGGCAATTTAGCGAGTGCGGCAAATTCGCTTACCAATTCCACATCGTTCCCCATTATAAAAGGGCATACCTATTCATCCAGCGATAAACGGAACGTGACCACTGCCCGTTTCCAATGTTTCCGTATAAAGACCACCCAAGCAGCGGCGGCAGCCGCGAGCAAGTGGGAACTCATGTGGGAGAACCCAAGCCCGGACAGTTCTTTCGCAGCTCAAAAAGTATACATTGATTTGTCGGACAAAACTGAATTAAAGATTGTAGCGAGAAGAATTGCCAGCCAAGATGGGACACTACAAACCGTTACAACAGCGTTTGCCCCAATTGGTGTTCCGGCAGCAATTGTAGAACCTGTTGGTGTCAACTTTACCCGCTACTATCAAAGCACTGCGACATACATTGATTTTGGTGACGGTGGCTATTATTCCAACTACGCTGGCTGGTCATGGAACACCGAAAATGTCGTTTTAATCCCGTGGAAAATCTACGCAATTTAAGGGTGACATCATTCGGCCAGAATGTGTATTGCTAAATGGGAAAAACAACGAAGGAGAAATGAGAAATGAGCACAAGCGCCGATGCTGTCCTGTTCCTTGCGAAAAAGTGGAAGGGCCAGCACAGCCATGTTCGTGTTTACTGCAATCAAAGCGGGGCAAATGCCCAAGCCGCCCTTTGGTATCTGGTATAAGGAGCGTGAAGAACTTTGCTTTACCAACCTTCCAACATCAGCCCAGACCAAATCAATGGGACAGGGACAGTAGATGTTAATAACGGGCTTTCCGTGAGTTGGCGCGTCAGCGGAGACAGCGCCATGACAGCATACCAGATTGATTTTTACCAGAACGATACAGCGTCTACGCTCGTATATTCCACCGGGAAGACAACGCTTACAGCGCCGTTCTGGGGCGTGAATTATGCGGGAGAAACGCAGTATTATACCGCTGTTATCCCTGCCTCTGTATTAACCGGAGCTGGGATGAGCAACGGGAATACCTATAAGTTCTCGATAACGCAATGGTGGACAGCGGACGATTCTGTTCAGCAATATACGGCGTCCGTTTTTATCACGAGAGCAACGCCGACTCTGACGATGACGGCGATCGAAGATCCCGTCGAGAGCAAGTCATATTCGTTCACCGCATCGTTTTCTCAGGCACAGGGAGACAGCGTTAAGTGGGTGCGCTGGCAAATCAGCGAAAAAGGTGCGGAAGCGAACCCGTTTTATGATACCGGCCCCATTTACGGGACAGGGGAACTTCAATGCGATTATGACGGTTTTCTGACGGATACCATTTATACCATCCAATGCACCGTGGAAAGCTCAAACGGCGTCACGGTAACAACGGGCTGGGTAGACTTTCCTGTTTCCTACGCGCTGGGAGAGGCAAGCGGAACGGCAAGCGCCTGTATGCTGGTCGGCATCCCCTGCGTATGGATACAGTGGGATCAGATGCTCGTCGCGGACGGATACTCCGTGATGCGCCAGACGGCGGGTGAAAGCCGCCTCGTAAAAATCGCCGATGTGGAAAGCACGTCCGGGCAGATTCGGGACTACAGCGCCAAGTCCGGCGAAACGTATACCTATTACATTTTCCCGACAGGCGCTCTCGAATATCTCACAGAGCCGATGGTTACGAACCAAGTCACAGCGCAATATTGGTTCTGGAGCATCGTGGAGGCCGAGCCTCTGGACGACACCGGGAAAAACTATTCTGCCGTCAACGCCTATATTTTCCGGTACAACGCCTCAGACGGCGGATTCAGCAACAACAACTCCCCGCAGATTACAGCGAACTTCACACCTTATCCGACGTGGCAGGGAACAACGACCAATTATCTTTCCGGCAGCGTTTCCGGGTATATCGGGACGGTTTCGCAGGATAGGTCCATATACTCCGATACGGTGGAGCAGAGCGAGGCGCTTTACGCCTTGTCCACCACGAAAAACGCACTGTTCCTGACAGACCCAAAGGGGCATTTCCTTCGCATAAGAATCAGTTCTGCCGTTTCCGTCAGCGTGGATCACAAGAAAAAAGAAATGCCGCAGACGGCGACATTGTCCTGGGTAGAAACCGGGAATACAGAGGGCATCCACGTCATCATGTACCCCGGCGGCGACTATTACCCCGTTGACCGCGTTATCCAGAGCAGCATCAGCATTGACCCGGAGACCGGGAAACTCGTATGGACGGTGCCGGATAATTATAGCGGTACGGGCAGCGCATTGTCTCTGAACGGCAACGGCCAACTTGTGCAGGCGAAAGCGGGATCTTTTAACGCAGCCACCATGGCGATGGACCAGACTACCGGCGTCGTAACGGCAAGCGTGGGAGAGTGAGGCGAAGCGGATGGGTGCGCAAAATCTTTTCCAGCAATATCTTAAAGCACTGCGCGGCAATTTCACGAAGCTTGCGAAAATCGAATTTCTCAACCCGAACGGGAATGTAGCGTTTGCGCTTGACAACAACCCGCTGAATAAGCGGAGCGGAGCTTTTATCCAAAAGGGGACTATCTCCTGCAATTTACAAAACGGCAGACGCAGGCAGGCGGATATAACTCTCATAAATCTCGATCAAGAATATGAGTTCGCCGTAAACCATATATGGTTCGGGCAACAGATACGCCTGTCTGAAGGACTGATCTTGCCGGATGGGACGGAATACTATATCCCGCAGGGCATTTTTGAGATCGAGTCCCCCAAAGAAAGCTTAAAGCCCGGTCAGCGCACTGTTACATATTCGCTGGCAGACAAGTGGAGCAATCTCGACGGAACGCATTTTGGGAATTTAGAAGACGTGTATAAGGTCACGGCGGGAACAAACATTCTCGCCGCCATAGCCTCCATCTTAAAACTGGACCGTTATACGATGGAGAATAACGGGCAGAACCCGATCGACGCCGAAGCCCCGCTTTTTACCAACTACTATAACGACAAGACGCAGACGCTGACAGACGGTACAGTAGTTCCTTTTGTCGAAGCACCGTATGACTTCATTTCCCAAAGCACGGGTACAGCGGCATCCGTCGTTCTCGGCCTCGTGGAGATGGTCGCCGGGGACGTTGGATATAACCAGACCGGGCGACTCGTGGTGAACCCGTCCCAAGACGATATCGGTGACCAAGACAAACCGATACTTTGGGACTTCACGGAGAACGATAACAGTTTTCTCGGAGCGGATTACTCACCGAAACCGGCGGAGGTTTACAACGATGTAATCGTGGTTGGCGCTACCTCCGACACCAACGCGACAGCGAAGGGGAGAGCGCAGAACAACGACCCGACATCCGCCACCTGTATCAGCAGGATCGGGAGAAAAACGATCCGGCTTGAAGTGCCGAACTATTACAGCGATACGATTTGCCAAGACTACGCCAACTGGATGTTGAAACGGTATTCCACATTGAGCCAGGAGGTCACGGTATCGTGTACGCAGATGTTCCACATCGTTGAGAACCAGTTGATAACGCTTCAAAGAAGCGACAAGGCGGGAAGCCCTATCGAGAGACATGTTGTGCAGGGATTTTCACGGCCAATCGGGCAGACCGGAACCATGACTATCAACTGCATTAGTGTAAATGATATACCAGCCATTTCAGCCTGAGTAAAAAGAGGGGAGTCATTCATGGAAACAATCATACTTGGACAGGCCGCTATCGTGAACAAAGGCTCTTACAGCGGAAGCGCGAGCTATGGCCCGCTGGACATGGTCACGAATCTCGGCGGCTCATTCCTCTGCAAAGCCACCTGTACAGCCGTAGAGCCGGGTGTGACAAATGGATGGGCCAGTTACTGGACCGCTATGGCAAAGGGGATAAAGACCTATTCTCTAAGCGTCAGCGGCGGAGTAGCGACCGTGAACATCGTGTTTACGGATGGGTCTACCTACAGCACGACATATTCCACTGCCGCGATCGGCGCGGGAGCTGTAGGAACGACGGAACTCGCAGACGGTGCGGTTACGGCGGCGAAGCTCAACTCCAATGTAAACTATCAGTCCATCGGGCTTAATAGCAACCAGGTGAGGACAATTTATATCACCGATACAGTTCCTACAGCCAGTTCGCCGCAGGGCATCTATCTGGTGACGGAGGGATAAGCTATGGCGACAGCGTACTACGGGCCGATAAACGCGCAGGTAACCATCTCCGCCTCCCGAAACGGTGGCACAGTCAACTTCTCAATCTCGTGGAAAGTTTACACGGACAGTGGGTGGGAAGCTTCATTCAGGCAGCTCGTTATCGACGGGACAACGGTTTATTCCAATTATGGCAACAACAATACGGTGACCGGCACACTGACCCGTTCGGCGTCCACTTACAGCTCAGGCACAAAAACGGTAAACTTCACCGTCAGCGGCACCTACGCCGGAGGTTCTGGATCAGGTACGGGAAGCGTGTCCGTGAGCTACCCCGCCCAGGTATTCACCGTCACCTTCGACCCCGGGGCGGGCAGCGTTTCGGAGACCAGCCGGAGCGTGAGCTACGGGGCTGCCATCGGAACGCTTCCAACGGTTACACCGCCGTCCGGGTACGCTTTTCTCGGATGGTTTACGGAGCAAACAGGCGGGACGCAGATAAATACTACTACCGTTTGCTACGGGAACACCACTTACTATGCCCAATATAAACCTATGGCCATCCTGCGCATGGTAAACAACGGAGCAGTTACGACGTACACCAAGATTTATTCGGTCGGTGACGGCTCCGCAAAACAGGTTCTCAGCGTGTGGAGCGTTGATGAAACCGGAGCGCATCAAGGAATATAAGAGAGGAGACAAAAAATGAGTACGAGCGTTGATGCTGTCCTTTATCTCGCAGAAAAATGGAAGGGCCAGAGAGACCTCATCGTGGACGTTTACAACAGTTTTCAACCCCTTGCCCGCGGCTACCGCGTAAAGTACCAGGACTCTCTCTGCGCGACCTATATCAGCGCGTTGTTCATACGCCTCGGGGCGACTTCTATCGTCCCGCCGGAGTGCGGCGCTATGCAGCTTGCCCGCAACATGGACGCACTTGGGCGCTACCATGAAAAAGACAAGTGCGACCCGGCTCCCGGCGACATCATCTTCTTTGACTGGCAAGGCGATTCATGGATAGACCATGTAGGAATCGTTACCGAAGTCAAGAACAATATCGTAGTTTACAGCCACATTCCCAGCTACTCCGTCAAGGTCAACGAAATCCTCAAAAGCAGTCAGCATATCCGTGGCTACGCCAGACCGGAATACGACACCGACGACACTCCCGCCCCTGAAGTACCGAGCGGCGAGATCACCGTTGGCGACCTGGTAGCCGTCAAAAATGGTGCGTCCTGGTACAACGGATACAACATCCCGCGCTACGTCTTTGATTTGACGTGGGAGGTAATCGCCGTCCGGGGCGACCGGGTGGTTCTCGGCGCTGACACCACAGGCCGCTACAATATCCAGAGTCCCATCCATGCCTCCGATCTGTCGAAGGTCAAGACCAACGCCTCCGGCGATAACGGCGATAACGGCGACGAGGACAAGCTCAGCAGCAGCACCATCACGGACATGGCAAAAGCCGTGATTAGGGGTGAATTTGGGAATGGTTTGACACGGCGCATCCGGCTGGGACAGTATTACGACCAGGTGCAGGCAGAGGTCAACCGTCTGCTGGGCAAATGAGGTAGGGCCATGAAAAAGAAGCGAAAAGCTGGCAAAAATTACTTTGAACAGGAAGAGGACGAGTACACCGTCAAAGAGGGCGATACGCCGGAGAGCATCGCCCTGAAGTTCCTTGACGATGAGAACGCCTATCCTCTGATCCTGTCGTATAACGGGATGATGCGGGAAGAAATCCTCCCCGGTGTGAAGGTGTATTTCCCCAAAAACGAATAATAAAATGCGCTCCTGTGAGGTGATTATTCCCCACAGGAGCGCTTTTTGTTTTATTGGGGATTGGAGTGCCCGCTGATAGAACGCAGACGGTTTACGCAGTCGCTCAGTATCTCGCAAAGATGCGGGAAATCGCTGGCCGGAGTTTCCTCGCACCAGGACAGGCGGATGGTGGAACGGGCCTGCTCTTCGGTTAGCCCTGCGGCAAGCAGGGCTGCGGAGGGGCGATCATCCTCGGCATGGCAGGCGGACCCAGCGGAGGCACAGACTCCGTTCACGTCCAGCAGCGTGAGCAGTTCCCGGGCGTTCACGCCGTCGAAGCGGACGGAGAGGATATTTGGGAGACGGGGCTTGTCCTCACAGTTGATGTGCGCTCCGGGGTTGTTGAGCAGGGCGGAGGAAAGCATGGACTGCTGTGCTAACATATTGGCTGACGCATCAGCCATGCGGCTCGTTCGGTATTCCAGCGCCTCGGCAAGCGCCACGGCGAGAGCCACCGGCGGAGTTCCCGGGTAGCTGAAATCGCGTTCAGTGATTTCGTATTCAGCGACGCCGCCTTTGACATAGAGGAAACCGATCCCAGGCGGAGCGCCAAACTTGTGACCCCCGGCGGCAAGAGCGGCAACGCCCAGAGCCTTTACGGCGATGGGGATGTGCCCCATGGCGGCGGTGGCATCCGTGAAGACGGTCTTTCCCCGCGCAACCAGAGCCTTGATATCCTCCAGGAAAATCTGGCCGGTCTCGTTGGAGGCAAGGATGTGGGCGTAGGCGTTGTCATCATGGCAGATGATGTGGAAAATGGAGGTGCAGGCGTCCCGGACGGCCTTGTGCTCGTGATCGGAACAGTGACGTATCTCCAGAAGATCAACGACGGCTTTGCAGGCGGCAGTGGCGGAGGGCGCAAAGAAGATCTCGTTTGGCTCCGCCCCGATACATTTGGCGACCGTGGCCCGGGCGTTTTCCAGATCGCCCCTGGCATCCCGGCCCCGGGAGTGGACGGAGTTGGGGTTGGCGTAGGGCCAGACGGTCATGGCTTCCAAGGCACATGGCAGGACCGGCGCGGAGGCGGCGCAGTCAAAGTATACTTCATGAATCGGGTTCATCGTCTACCTCCACCGGGCTTTTGAGCCAGCCCTCTATGTTGTCTGTCGGTTGGTCGTGGCAGCACTTGAACAACGGGCAATCCGGGTCGCAATGACGGTTGCTGCAATAAGTAAGGATTTTGCATAGCCAATCTGCCATCTCCTCCGGCGTTTTGCTGATAAGGTTGTCGTAGTTGGTTTTCGGCACAAAGAACGGCGATCCACATTTAGGGCATTTAGCTAAAGGGCGGCCAACGTTAAAGACGGCGTATTCAGCGCCGCAATCAGGACATGTTTGAGTGATAACGCTCATTTTCTTCTTCTCCTCGCCCTTCTCCACAGGGCTTTTGAGCCATTCCAGCCTGCATTGCCCACAATCAGTCTTGTCCATAAGATGAACGCACCCTGTTTGTTCATACGGACACCACGGCCTGATTATTTTAGCCATCTCCTCTGGGGTGCTGGAAACGAGGATGTCATAGTTTGTCCGGACATTCGTTAACATGGAACTGTTATCTTCCGGGAGCTTTTCGGCGTGGGCGGAAACTGCAAAGCATGAGTTGTAAATCTTTCGCCTCCATGCAGGCCACGTCTCGATGATGTTTTTCCTTATGCGCTTGTAAGCCTCAGAGTGCATATTCATCAACCTCCCTCCTTATCTGCCGGGATGATGGTGGGAGCGTCCTTCCCAGTTAAAACTTCAATGCACTGGCTTATTCCATGAGCAATAAACACCCCACTTTGACTATCGTCCGAATGATACTCGCGTAGCCTTTTCAGTTTCTCAACCGCCGCATCCAGATCGCCCATCCTCCCGTGCTCCGGGACGGGGATTAGAGGACACCATGCCGGTCTCGTCCCGTGTTGACAGCATTCGTAGTATTCTTTCACGCGGGCGGGCACACCGCAGACAAACGAACAGTGCAAATCGTAACCGTGCCCGACCAATTCACACGGGCAGCTTGTCGGCATCTCCATGTCTTTGATGTAGATTCCCATGCTCATTTCTCCTTCGGCACGACTTCGACAGATAAAAGCTCACTATCAATCGTAAAAATATCGCTATACGGGAATGCATCTTCATCCCAGCATCTCGTCATTGTTTGATTTGCGGTCCCGTGCTTTTCCACGCGAATCCACCAAATAGCCAAGTCGGGCTTGTTATATCCGACTTTGATTTCCGTGCCGTCTGTAAACTTGATTTTTAC
>CAJGCA010000003.1 GCA_904501705.1 Clostridiaceae bacterium
GGGGACGGTTCTCTGTGTTGACAGATAAAAGCAAGGGGCGGTATCCCCGCCCCCTGCAACGGGGTCTGCACAAACCACAAGCGCCGCCGCAGGGGCGAGCATTGGTCGCCCGTTGGGATTTGCGTAAGCCGTAACGGGTGATTCGTAAACCGCCCCTACGATCTTGATTTCAGGCCGCGCAAACCTAACGGGACGGGAGACCCGTCCCCTACAAGAGAATTAGCATTTTGCGCAAGCTGTAAACAAAAATCCCGCCTGCACGGCATCAGCCGTGCAGGCGGGATTTTTATCGCTGTCAGCGATAAATTCTTCCGGGAGTAACGTAGTTTAAGGGGTTGACGCGCACGCCGTTCTTGAGCACCTCGAAGTGCAGGTGCGGACCCGTCGACTGTCCCGTCGAGCCGATCAGACCGATGGTCTGATTGCGGGACACCGTCTGCCCCTTCACCACCTTGATGGAATTCAGGTGAGCATAGGCGGTGGCGAGCCCGTTCGCGTGCTGAATCTTGACGTAGTAGCCGTAAGCACCGTTCCAGCCGGCATAAACGACCTTACCGCCGTCCGCGGCGCAGGCCGCCTTATTACGCACCGTGACAGGGCCGTTGGCGATATCCAGCGCGTAGTGGCCGCTGCGCCAGCCTCGGGACATATTGCTGCAGATCGGCACCGGCCAGGACATCTTGCCCTTGGTCACGCCGTCGCCGACGACAACCTCACTGCCACTTGCATACACCGGCTTGGTGCCGCGTTCGACAACCTTGGTGACCGGCTGCTTCGTGACCGTCTTGGAGATCGTCTTTCGAGACGTCTCGACACCGTCGATATACGTCACCTCGGCGACGATATCCTGGCTGCCCTCCTGCCCTTGGGTCTTAACCCTCGACCAGGTGATGAGCTGACTCGTGTTGTTGGTGTACACCGTTTTATAATCGATCTTCTCGGTGTATTTAATGGTCTTGATGACCTTCACCTGCAGAAATGCCTGCGGCTTCTGCACCACCAGCTCATCCCCGACACGCACGATATCGGTTTTGGCAAACGCAGGGTTCATCGCCCGCAGCTCGGCAGTGGTCATATTGTTGCGCACCGCAATGGTGCTCAACGTGTCGCCCGCCTGCACGGCGTAGGTCTTCTTAACCACCGCCTCGGAGGTGAGTTTCGCCTTGAGCGCGGCCGTATCCGTAACCGACGCCGCAGGGAACAGTCCCTCCACCATCTTCACGTCCTGAATAAACTCCGCGCGCTGAGAGGAATCGTTCTTATCGTAGCGGCCGTCCTTGAGGCTATCCAGCACGGCGTTAAGCTCCGTAGACGATTCCATCGCGCCGACAAACGCGCCGTCGACATACAGACCCGTCGCCTCGGCGATCGAATCGCCCGCCGTATGCAGGATCGCGTCACACAATTCGCCGTTATCCATCACGGCGTTATCGCCCTTGATGGCGATGGAAAGCTTGGGGCTCGCCTCGACCGAGAAGGAGTTGTCCACGTTGATCACGCGATTGGTGGCCAACCCCGCCGCCTCGTTGTACACGAGGGCGTTGTCGATATAACCCAGCGGCTCGCCGCGATAAGTCAGCTCCAGACAGAACTTCGTATTCGCCCACGCGCCGACAGTGACGCAAAACACGATCAGCGCCGCGGCAGGGCCAACGAACAGCCACGCCTTAGCAAGTTGATGCCGATGGCGGCGATAGGCGCAGGTGATCAACTGCCCCAGACAGGGAAAAACAGCAAACACGCCCTGCTTCGCCGCGACTGCCAGCTCACGCCCCGCAACGGGAAATCCCGTGAGGAAAAACTTCCACGCGCGACCGAAACGGCGCACACGGCGGGTGACCGTCCGCCGCCACAGAAGCGTCAGCCACCGACGAAGCGGTGCCGTTGCCGCGACAAGAGCGCGGCGGGCGCGGTGCAGCCTGCGCAATACCCGCATCCCCATGCCGTAATGGAAGCGGTAGACCGCCTCATTGGCGGCCGCCAGTTTGGCCAGAAATGTGCTTTTTTTCTTTTTTATATCCGCCGATTTTTTCGGCGCTTTTTTCTGTTTATCAGACAAACATAGGCCTCCTTTATGCCGTTCCGCGGGGTGCAAACGCCCGCCGAACGCGTTGCACGCAGTCGGTTTCGTTCCACAAAAAAAGATTACAAATCTGTAACCTCTTGCATATTATACTATTAAATCCGCCAAAAGGCAATGCTTTTGGCGGATGTTTGGTTCTTGTTCACAAAATTCTCGGCGGTTTTTGGTGACTATGCCGAGGAAAATTTCCATCATTTCGGGTATTCCAAGCGCTCAACGGCATAGTCTTCCAGCACCGCGGCCTGCGCCGCCGCCCAACGCTTCGCCTCGGGCAGATCGTGCTCGAGCCAGTTACCGCACTCCACCTGGGACGCACCGGGGATCGCCCCGTCAAAGGTGGCGGTAAACGCCATTGCCTCGCGCATCAGCGCGATCGCATCGGCGTGATCAATGCCGCGGACGAGAAAATAAAAGCCCGTGCGGCAGCCCATCGGACCAAAATAGATGATCCCGTCCTTGTGCGTGCTGTTGCGCACAAAGGTCGCGACCAGATGCTCGATGGTATGCATCGCCGCTGTCGGGAGATAGGGCGGTGTGTTCGGGCGCACAAAGCGCACGTCGTACGTGATGACGTCCCCGTCCACGCGAGAGATGTACATCCCCGGCAGCAGAGTGTCGTGGTTGATCTGAAAGCTGGCGATATTTTCCATAGTGACACGACCTTCCTTCGTGCTATTTGCATATAGGCAGTATACCAAATTTGTCGAAAAAATGCAACCCCGTCCCGCTGACAATGGATTTTTCTGTAAATGGAAAAAAGTGTTTGCAAATCGTCTTTTTTGTGCTATACTAATTTTGCATAGACAAATTTTCCATGGAGGTATAGCAGCATGAAAAAGATTCTTGCTCTGGTTTTAACTTTGGTTCTCATTATAGGTCTGTCCGTTCCGGTGTTCGCGGCGAAGAGCGCCGGCGGCACGGTGTATTTCAAGGTCGTCGTCGTTGACGGTAACGACCACAAGGATGCACCTGCCGGCACCACACCCGACAACATCGCTTACAGCACGGTCATCGACGGCAAGTCGATCAAGGTGAAAGCGAATGCGTCGAAGGGCGACTTCGACGGCTGGGTCATCTACAAGGCCGACGGTAAGCCTGCAGTCAAGGACGTGGACTATAAGGTGCTCGGCGCGTTCTCGCTGACCGATCCCGAGATCGAGATCGTCCCGCTTGCCACCATCGTCATCACCGCGAATTACGAAGGCGTCAAGACCGAGACCATCCTCGTCAACGACGAGGATGAGTCCCCCGAGACCGGCGACAGCATCGTCGTCGTGCTGTCCGCTGTCGCGCTCATCGCGCTGTGCGGCGCGGTTGTTGCGAAGAAGCAGCTGGCGAAATAAGCAATCTTTTGTAAAGCGGGGTCCCGCGATGCAGACGCATCGCGGGACTTTTCTTTCACAACGCCAATTGACACGGACACATCGTTGCTTTATAATAATCCTACAATCACAGAAAGGGGACTTCAGCGTATGGAACAGACGAATAAGCGCAAAACCGGTTGGCGGATCGTGCTCATCGCCGCATGCGCGATCGCCGCATTGTGTGTCATCGGCATCATGGCCTACATGCTGCCCCGCTGGCTCTCCCTGAACAGAATCGTCACACCCGCGCCTATGCCGACCATCAGCGGGGACGAGCTACCCGACAACCCGATCAATTTCGCCGCTCTGCAGGCGAAAAATCCCGACACTGTCGCGTGGATCCAGATCCCCGGCACCGTCATCGACTACCCCGTGATGCGCAGCGGAGAAGATCGCGCGGAAAATTTCTACCTCGACCACAACAGCGAAGGGAAATCCCACGTTGCGGGCGCAATCTATATGCAAAAGCTCAACGATGCGGATTTTTTCGACCCGAACACGGTGCTGTACGGACACGATATGCGAAACGGCTCGATGTTTGCCGGACTGCACCGCTACAAGAAAAAGGCCTTCTTCGATGAGCACAGCACCATCACCGTCTACACGCCGGGGCACATCCTCACCTATGAGATCTACTCCGCTTTTGTATACGACAACCGCCACATTCTTAATTCCTTTAATTTTTATAACAACGACGATTACGCGGCGTTTCTCCAGCAGACGCTGAACCCCGCCTCGATGACAAGGCAGGTGCGCGAGGGCGTCTCGGTGACCACCAACGCCCGCATTCTGACGCTGAGTACCTGCACCGGAATTTCCACGCAACGATATCTCGTGGTAGGAGTGCTGACCAATGACCAACAAACAAAATAAACGCCCGACGCGCCGCCGCATCCTACGGACAGCGCTGATCGTTTCGGCTGCAATCGCGGTGCTCGCACTTGTTCTGGCGAGCATCTATTATGCACTCTTTTGGCGCGGGCGCGTCTCCTTTCTTGAACGCGATAACAGCATCGACACCCCCGACACCCTCGTCGACAATGCTGAGGACGCGGGCAAGCTCATCACCTACAAAGGCGAGACCTACCGCTATAACAAATCGGTGATCAGCCTCTTGTTTATGGGGATCGACAAGACCGACATTCAGGCCGGCGGCGGCTACGGCAAAAACGGGCAGGCGGACAGCCTGTTTCTCGCCACGCTGAACACCGACAACGGCGCCGTTCGCATCATTCCGCTCTCCCGCGAGAGCATGGTGGACATCAACCTCTATGACGCCGACGGCAGCTTCATCGGTACTGAGAAGCGTCAGCTTTGCCTCGCCTACGCCTATGGCGCAACCGCACAAGAGAGCTGCGAAAACACCGTCCGCTCCGTCGGCCGTCTGCTGTACGGAATGCCGATCGATGGCTATATCGCCATCGACTTCAACGGCGTCAAGGCGCTCAACAAGGCCGTCGGTGGTGTCGAACTGACCGCCCTCGACGATATCAGCGTTTATCACGAGGGGAAACACCACACTCTTGCCATCGGGCAGGCCGTCCGTCTGGATGACGTGACCGTTCTCCCCTACCTGCAGAGTCGCGGCGACGATCTTGAGGCGAATAACCGCCGTATGCAACGGCAAAAGCAGTTTTTGGAGGCCTTCATCCGCATCGCCGCAGACAACGTAAAGAAAAACTTCACCTTGGTTGAAAAATACTACAACGCGGCTAAGCCCTTCGCTGTCAGCGATCTGTCGCTGTCCGAGATCACCTATCTCGCGAGCACCTATCTCGTCGGCGGACAGCCCGCCATTGAATACCTGCCTGTCACGGGTAAAAGCCAACTGGAGGGGGAACACGTCGCCTTCGACCCCGACGAAACCAGCCTGTACGAAGCCGTACTGGCGGCATTTTACACAAAAGAGAAATAAGCGGAAGCTCCCGATTTTTCGGGAGCTTCCGCTTATTTACTCTCACAAAGATGCATAGGTGTAAAGGGACCCAAGACAGATCAGAGGAGTATTGTCCGCACGGGAGGCGTCCAGCGCCGCGGCGTACGCCACCCCTGCCGACGGATAGGCGGTCGACGGCACGCCGAAGCTCTCAAGCAGACGTGCGTAATCCTCTCCCGCCAGCGCGCGGGGATTGTCGGGTGTGAGCACAAAGGCACACCCCGCCACCGTCGCGAGCGTGCGCGCAATCGCGTGATAATCCTTATCCTGTAGAACACCCGTCATCACGTACACCTTTTGACTGCCGAAATAGTGGCGGATGCCATCGACAGCGGCGGTGATGCCCTGCGCGTTGTGTGCGCCGTCGAAGATGATCGGCGGATTGTCCGCGAGCAACTCAAACCGCCCGCGCCAAACCACCGTCGCGAGCCCCTCGCGCACCGCGCTCTCGGAGATATCGAGCCCCGCATCACGCAGAATATCCACCGCCGTCAGCACCACCGCGGCGTTGCGCGGCTGATAGGTACCGAGCAGGTTGAGCTTTACATCCTTATATGCGCCGAAATCGAACACCGCTCCGCTTAAGTCCGCGCGGGTGACGGTCAGCGCGGTATAATCCACCTCGTGAAACGCCGAACCGCGCTTTTCGGCGGTGTCCGCGATCACGGCGCGGGCGGCGGCATCCTCCCCGCCGTACAGCACGGGACGGGCGTCCTTGATGATTCCCGCCTTCTCGGCCGCGATCTTCTCAACCGTATCGCCGAGGAACGCCGTATGATCCAGCGCGATGCCCGTGATGACCGACAACAGCGGATTGCGAATAACGTTTGTGGAGTCAAGTCGGCCGCCCATTCCCGCCTCCAGCACGACAACGTCACAGTTGTGACGGCGGAAATACAAAAGCGCGATCGCGGTGATGAGCTCAAACTCGGTCGGCTTGTCCGCCATCGCGTCGGCGACGGGACGCACAAACGCCGTTAAGTCGGCGAGCTCTTGCTCGTCGATCATCTCGCCATTAATCATTATCCGCTCGTTAAAGGTCTTAATATACGGGGAGGTAAACAGACCCACCTGATACCCCGCGCTTTTCAGGATCGCCGCGGTCATCGCGCAGAACGAGCCCTTGCCGTTGGTGCCCGCCACGTGGACAAACCGCATCCCTTCCTGCGGATTGCCGAGCGCCGCGCACAGCGCCGTGATCCGCTCAAGCCCGGGCTTGCAAAACGTCCAGTTGACCGAATGGATATAATCGAGTGCTTCCTTATAATTCATTGCGCACCTCACAGCATCGCCCGCAGGGCCTTGTTTTTCAGCAGAGCAACCAACAGCAGGCCCTCCGCCGCGCCGACAATGGCGTAGTTGAGCAGCCGCCACAGCAGCAGTGTCCCGAACGGGATGGTGTAAAACTGCGCGAGACCGAAGCTCTTAATCGCCACCGAGCCGAGCAGATGCGCCGCAGCGACTGCGAGCGTCACCCGCAGCGTGTGGGGCAGCTTGCCGCCCACGCGATAGACCGTACCGCCGACAAGACCGATCGCCGCCGCGCCGAGGGTGACCAGCGGATTAATCGCGTAACCGACCGCCAGACAGCCGATAAGATCGGCGACCGTACCGACGAGTGCGCCCGCCAACGGGCCGAACGCCATGCCTGCAAGCAGGATCGGCAGGTTTTCGAGGCTGAAGCGCAACGCTTCGCCCACGGGGAATTGCAGAAATTTTCCGCACACGATGCTCAGCGCGACGAGCAGCGAACACGCCACCGTCACCCGCAACGGGCGGGGGGTGTTTCCTTTTTTGGACATAAAAAATTCTCCTTTCCAATCGCCGTCAAGGCAGACCAAAGGAGAGTAGAAAAACATCCTGCAGCGGATGCAACGGCGCATCACAAACCCGCTCGCGGATTTCTCGTTTACGGGCAACTTCCCATCCCGTAACACTAAGCGCACACCGTCTACTCTGCAACGATCTGTCCCCTATTGTATACCTGCAAACCGGTTTCGTCAAATACTTTTTTATTTTGTGTCGATTTCCGTGAATTTTGCCCCTTGACTTTACCTGTCATAGTGGTATAATGAGCGCTTGGAAATAGTAATTTTCCTTATGAATGAAAGAAGATGACACTATGCAAGCACTCCTCAGTTTATCCATCGCGGTGTTCGCGGGGCTGATGCTCTCGCGCCTCGCGAAGGTCGTCAAGCTCCCCGCCGTCACCGCCTACCTCGTCGCGGGCATCCTTATCGGTCCGTACGTGCTCGGCGCATTCGGCGTACCGGGGCTCGGCTTTATCAGTATGGAAGACATCAAGACCTACAGCATCCTGTCGGACGTGGCGCTCGGCTTTATCGCCTTCTCCATTGGCAACGAGTTCCGCCTCGCCCAGCTCAAAAAGACGGGACGCCAGGCGACGGTCATCGGCATCGTGCAGGCGGTGTTCACCACCGTCGTGGTGGACGCGGCGCTCATCGGGCTGCACTTCCTCATCCCCGACAAGCTCCCTCTCCCCTCTGCCATCATCCTCGGTGCGGTTGCCTCGGCGACCGCACCCGCCGCGACGCTAATGGTCGTGCGGCAATATAAGTCGAAGGGTCCGCTCACCGACATCCTGTTGCCCATCGTCGCACTCGACGACGCGGTCGGCCTTATCCTGTTTGCGGTGTCCTTCGGCATCGCCCGCGCGCTGATGGCGGGACACATCGATGTTGTCTCCATCATCCTCGAGCCGATTCTCGAGGTGGCGTGCTCTCTGCTGCTCGGCGCGCTGATGGGCTTTCTGTTCAACTTCTTCGAGCAGTTCTTCCACTCCCGCTCCAAGCGCATCGCGATGTCCGTCACCTTTGTGATGATGACCGTCGCGCTGTCGATGCTGGAATTCCATATCGCGGGGGTGCACATCGCCTTCTCCCCCCTGCTCGTGTGTATGATGCTCGGCACCGTCTTCTGCAACATCTGCGACTTCTCCGAGGAGCTGATGGACCGCGTCGACCGCTGGACAGCGCCCCTGTTCGTGCTGTTCTTCGTCATCAGCGGTGCGGAGCTGGAGCTTTCCGTATTCCGCGACCCCGTCATCGTGTGCGTGGGGCTGGTGTATATCCTCACCCGCTGCCTCGGCAAATATTTCGGCGCGCGCAGCAGTGCCTCGCTGACCAAGTGTGACCCCAACATCGTCAAATATCTCGGCATCACCCTGTTCCCGCAGGCGGGTGTCGCGCTCGGTATGGCGATCAAGGCGGAGGCGCTCGGTCCCGAGGGCGCGATCGTCGCCAACATCACGCTGTTCTCGGTGCTTGTCTACGAGCTTGTCGGTCCGTTCCTCACCAAGATCTCCCTGCAGAAGGCGGGCGAGATCCGTCCCGAGGGCAAGACCAGCGCCCGCGACATCGCGCGCAAAGAGATGGAATCCAAAAACGCGTAGTTTTCACAAGTCTGACAGCCGCGGCCAAATCGGTCGCGGCTGTTTTTTGTTAAATACTGTATTTTCCTATTGACAAACCCGCAAAATCTGCGTATACTATATTTAACGATTAAGTTAAATGTAAATTGTTGGAGGTGCATTATGAGCTTACAAGACACCCTGCGTGCGCTCGCCGACCCGACGAGGCGGGAGATCCTAAACCTGCTCAAGGGCGGTACACTGTCCGCGGGCGAGATCACCGCACATTTTGCCATTACCGCGGCGGCGATCTCGCGGCATTTGTCGGTGCTCAAGGACGCCGATCTCATCCGTGACGAGCGCGACGGCAAATTCATCCGCTACACACTCAACGCCTCGGTGCTGGAGGAAGCGCTGTTATGGCTGACCAACCTGAAAGGAGATAATTGATATGATTAGAAAAAATCTAAAGAAACTGCTGCTCACATCCGCGGTGATCCTGCTGCCGATCTTGGCGGGCGTTATTCTGTGGGATAAGCTGCCCGACAGCGTTCCCGTCCACTTTGGCCCAACCGGTGAGGCGGACGGCTTTGCAAGCCGCGGTGTGGCGGTGTTCGTGATGCCACTGTTTTTGCTGGCAATCCACTGGCTGTGTACTCTCGCCACCGCCGCCGACCCGAAGAACAAGAACATCGACAAAAAGGCGCTCGGTCTGGTGTTGTGGATCTGCCCGATGATCTCGCTTTTGGTGAACGGCGTCGTCTACGTCACGGCACTGGGCATCGCCATCAACATCCTGATGGTGTTCGGGCTATTTTTCGGCTGTCTGTTCGTGGTCATCGGCAACTATATGCCGAAGTGCCGCCAGAGCTACACCCTCGGCATTAAGCTGCCGTGGACGCTGAACGATGAGGACAACTGGAACCGCACCCACCGTTTTGCGGGGCGGCTGTGGACGGTCGGTGGATTGGTGGTCATCATCACCGCTTTTCTGGGTGATGCATTTGTGTTCGTCTTTCTCGGTCTCGTCCTGCTGATGGTAATCATCCCGACGATCTATTCCTACCGCCTGTATAAGAAAACAAAGTGAGGTGCTAAACATGCTCTCTCGAATACACGCTATACGGGCCATTCTGCCGCCGCACGCCGCTCTTCTGGTCAAGAGCGAGGTAAACCGCTTTTACCTGACGGGTTTTCGGTCGAGCGACGGATTTGTGCTCATTTCCCGTGAGCGGGCAGAATTTTTCACCGACTCGCGGTATATCGAGGCGGCGCGCGCCACCGTGCGGCATCTCGCCGTGTCGCTGTCTACCGACGCGATGGCGCACATTCGCGAGTGGCTCGCCGCCGAGGGGATCACCACGCTGTATATTGAAGCGGGCGCGACCACCGTTAAATCCCTTGCCGCGCTGAAACAGGCACTCGGCGAGGTGACCGTATCCGAGGAGGACACCTTCGATCGTCTCATCGCCGACCTTCGCTGTGTCAAGACCCCCGCCGAGCTTAATGCGATGCGACAAGCGCAGAAAATGACCGACGACACCTTTGCATACATCACCGAACGTCTTGCCGTCGGGCGCACCGAGCGGGAGATTATGTTGGATATGGAATACCATATGCGCCGCCTCGGCAGCGAGGGCGTCGCGTTTGACTTCATCGTCGTATCGGGCAAAAACAGCTCGCTGCCCCACGGGCATCCCACCGACAAGGTTGTCGAGCACGGCGATTTTGTTACGATGGATTTCGGCGCGGTGGTGGACGGCTACCGTTCGGATATGACCCGCACCGTCGCGGTCGGAGCGGCCAGCGACGAGGGGAGGCGGGTGTATAACACCGTGCTCGCGGCGCAAACCGCTGCCCTTGCCGCCATCCACGCAGGTGCGGTATGTAAGGATATCGACCGCGTCGCGCGAGACCTCATCGACAATGCCGGGTACAAGGGTTGCTTTGGACACGGACTTGGCCACAGTGTCGGTCTGGACATCCACGAGATGCCTGCCCTTAGCCCGCGGTGCGACACAGTGCTGAAAGCAGGCACGGTGATGACCGTCGAGCCGGGCATCTATCTCGAGGGTAAGTTCGGCGTGCGCATCGAGGATATGGTGATCGTCACCGAGGATGGGTATGAGAATCTCACCAAAAGCCCCAAGGAATTATTGATCCTGTAACGGAAAACCCCGCGTGTGAATTCACGCGGGGTTTTCCTTGTGTTTTGCGCCGCTTTGCGGTATACTGTTGAAAAAGGCGGTGAGGCTATGCAAACAAAACCGATGACCGTGTCGGGGCTGGCAAATTATCTGCGGCAGTGCCGTGCGGCGTTGCCGCGGGATGCTGTATTCGTGCGCGGGCACGACGCGCCCGACACCGACGCGCTCGTATCGAGCATCGCCGAAGCCTATCGCCGTCATCTAACCGACGGCACACCTGCCGTGCCGATCATTCCTGCGGAAAACCTCCCCGCCGAGATCGCTTATCTGCTCGGGGATGAGCTGACTGCGTCGCTGCTGTTCGAAGAGGATATTTCCGCAAAAATCGCCGCATCCGATACGCGCTATATTCTCACCGATCACCACAACGTAAACGGGCGGCAGGTGATCGCCATCGTCGACCACCATCTCCCGAGCGAGGGAGTCTCCCTCGACGGCATCGACGCGGATATCCGCCCCGTCGGCGCGGCGACCACGCTGGTCGCACAGCGCTGTCTGCAGGACGGACTTGTCCCCAATGCGGCGATGGCGCGTGTCCTGCTCGGCGCGATCCTTATGGACACCGAGGGATTGTCCCCCGCCAAGACCCGCACCGAGGATCGCGTAGCGGCTGAGTATCTCACCGCCCTATGGAGCGGCGATCCCGCCGCGCTGTTTGCTGACCTGCGCGGGCGGCTGCTCGCCGAGACCGAGCTTGTCACCCTCTACCGCCGCGACTATCGCCGCTTCGGGGACGCACTGGGCTTCGCGGTCATCAAGGTGTGGGACACCACCCCCGTCGACGAGGACGCTCTGCGCGCGATGCTTGCCGCCGACCGCGAGGAGAGCGGCGTTGCCGCCGCCCTCGCGAAGATCACCCGCTATGGGCAGGACGGGCTCAAGGACGAGACCTACCTCATCAGCGCGCCGCCCACGCTGACGCAGACGCTTGCCGACGCCATCCGCCGCGCGGCGGGGAAGGCGGCGACCGTGTCCGTACCCGATCGGATCGACCTGCCGCACCCGGCTGCGCACCTCTCCCGCAAGCGGCTGACGCCGATTTTGCTCTCGCTACTCAACAAACCGTAAAAAGGACGAAATTGTACTAGCATTTTGCATAGGCTTGTGCTACAATAAGGAAGTAATATGCCCAGGGGGCAAAGAAAGAAGGGTATTCAATGGATGCTATGACCAAAAAGGAACTGTCCGTCGTCGCGACCAAGATCCGCGCGTCGATCATCGAGGGCACGTTCCACGCTAAGAGTGGCCACCCCGGCGGATCGCTGTCCATTGCGGACATACTGGCCTATCTGTACTGGAAAGAGATGAATGTTGACCCCTCCGATCCCAAGATGGCGGATCGTGACCGTCTGGTGCTGTCCAAGGGGCACGCCGCGCCCGCGTTGTATGCGGCGCTGGCACACCGCGGCTATTTCTCCACCGATCTCATCCCCACCCTGCGCCACGTTGGCTCGATCCTGCAGGGCCACCCTGATATGAAGCACATCCCCGGTGTGGACATGTCCTCCGGCTCGCTCGGCCAAGGAATCTCCGCCGCCGCCGGTATGGCGCTCGGTGCCAAGCTCGACGATGCGGGCTGGCGGGTGTTCACCATCCTTGGTGACGGTGAAATTCAGGAGGGACAGGTCTGGGAGGCGGCGATGTTTGCCGCCGCAAAGGGGCTCGATAACCTCGTCGCCGTCATCGACAACAACAACCTGCAGATCGACGGCACCGTCGAGGAGGTCAACTCCCCCTACCCCATTCCCGAAAAGTTTGCCGCCTTCGGCTGGCACGTCATCGAGATCGACGCGCACGACTTCGATCAGATCGAGGCGGCGTTCGCCGAGGCGCGTGCGGTCGAGGGTAAGCCCACCGTCATCGTGCAGAAATCGGTCAAGGGCAAGGGCGTATCCTTTATGGAAAATCAGTGCAGCTGGCACGGCAACGCCCCCAATGCAGAGCAGTACGAGATCGCGATGGCGGAGCTTAACGCCACGCTCAAAGAATTGGAGGGTTAAGAGATGGCTGACGTGATCAAAAAAGCCACCCGCGAAGGCTACGGCGAGGCGCTCACCGAGCTGGGTGCGAAAAACCCCAACGTGATCGTAATGGATGCCGATCTCGCCGCCGCAACCAAGACCGGCGCGTTCAAAAAGGTGTTCCCCGATCGTTTCATCGACACCGGCATCGCCGAGGGGAATATGATGAGCATCGCGGCGGGGCTTGCCACCACCGGCAAGGTGGTGTTCGCCTCCTCGTTTGCTATGTTCGCCGCAGGGCGCGCGTTCGAGCAGGTGCGCAACTCCATCGGCTACCCCCACCTCAACGTCAAGATCGGTGCCACCCACGGCGGTATCTCGGTCGGCGAGGACGGCGCGACCCATCAGTGCTGTGAAGACTTCGCACTGATGCGCTCCATCCCCGGTATGACCATCCTCAACCCCGCCGATGCCGTCGAGGCTAAGCAGGCGGTGTTTGCCGCCGCCGAGATGGACGGTCCCGTGTATCTGCGCTTCGGTCGACTGGCGGTGCCGGTCTTCACGGATGAGAATGAGCCCTTCATCATCGGCAAGGCGAAGACCCTCGCCGAGGGCAGCGATGTCGCCATCATCGCAACAGGTCTGCTCGTCAACGAAGCGGTGAAAGCCGCCGAGACGCTGAAGGCCGAGGGAATCCGCGCCCGCGTGCTGAATATGGCGACTATCAAGCCCATCGACCGCGAGGCGATCGTCGCCGCGGCGAAGGAGACGGGCGCGATCGTCACCGCCGAGGAGCACAACGTCATCGGGGGCCTCGGCAGCGCAGTCAGCGAGGTCGTCTGCGAGACTGTTCCCGTACCTGTCGTGCGCGTCGGTGTCAACGACACCTTCGGTCAGTCGGGCCCCGCCGTCGAGCTGCTAAAGATCTACGGCCTCACCGCCGAAAACATCGTCGCCAAGGCCAAAGAAGCCATCGCGATGAAGAAATAAGATAAAACCAATCCGCCCCGCTGTGTGTTTGCACAGCGGGGTGAACTTTTTGTAAACGAAAGCCGCCCATCGGACATTCCGATGGGCGGCTGCTGTGTTTCGTTTATTTCGCGTAGTCGACCGCGCGATTCTCGCGGATAAGGTTGACCTTGATCTGACCGGGGTAGTCCATATTGGACTCGATCTTCTTCGCGATGTCGCGCGCGAGGATGACCATCTCGTCGTCCGAGACCTTGTCGGGGCGCACAATGATGCGCACCTCGCGACCCGCCTGAATGGCGAAAGACCGTTCGACGCCATCGAAGCTGTTCGCCAGCTCCTCGAGCTTCTCGAGACGCTTGATGTAGTTCTCGAGATTCTCACGGCGAGCGCCGGGGCGTGCCGCCGAGATCGCGTCCGCCGCCTGCACAAGGCAAGCAACCACGGTCTTGGCTTCCACGTCGCCGTGGTGTGCCTGAATGGCGTGCACGACGGCTTCGCTCTCTTTGTACTTGCGGGCAATATCCACACCGATCTCGATGTGCGAGCCCTCGACCTGATGGTCGACCGACTTACCGATATCGTGCAGCAGACCCGCACGGCGAGCAACCTCGGGATCAATGCCGAGCTCGCTGGCCATAATGCCGGACAGGAACGCGACCTCCATCGAGTGGTCGAGCACGTTCTGACCGTAGCTGGTGCGGTAGCGCAGACGACCGAGCAGCTTCACGATCTCGGGATTCATGCCGCGCAGACCCGTCTCGAGGATCGCGCGCTCGCCCTCTGCCTTGATGGTGTTCTCCACCTCGCGGCGGGCCTTGTTGACCATCTCTTCGATGCGGGCGGGATGGATGCGGCCGTCGGAAATGAGGCGCTCCATCGCGATGCGGGCGATCTCGCGGCGAACGGGATCGAAGCCGGACAGCGTGATCGCCTCGGGGGTATCGTCGATGATGAGATCGACGCCGGTGAGCGTCTCGATGGCGCGGATGTTGCGACCCTCGCGGCCGATGATGCGGCCCTTCATCTCATCGTTGGGCAGCGGGACAACGGACACGGTACTCTCCGCGACCTGATCCGCCGCCACGCGCTGGATCGCGTGGGAGATAACGTCGCGGGCACGCAGGTCCGCCTCCGCCTTAAGCTGCGTCTCGTACTCGGCGAGCTTGACCGCCTTGTCGTGCTGCAGCTCCTCGCTCAGGCTACTGAGCAGGTATTCCTTCGCCTGCTCCTTGGTGAAGCCGGACAGACGCTCGAGCAGCTCATACTGGCTCTTCTTAAGCGCTTCCACATCCAGCATACGCGCCTCGACTTCCTTCTGACGCTCATGCAGGGCTTCCTCTTTTTTCTCGTAGTTTTCGATCTTGTGATCGAGGGACTCCTCTTTCTGCTGCAGACGGCGCTCCTGGCGCTGTACGTCTGCTCTGCGCTCCTTGATCTCCTTCTCGGATTCGTTGCGCAGGTGATAGATCTCGTCCTTTGCCTTGACGATGGCTTCCTTCTTGGCAGCCTCCGCCTGTGTGCGGGCATCCTTGAGGATGCGCTCGGCCTCGGCCTCCGCAGAGCCGATCTGAGCCTCCGCCGTTTTCTTGCGGTGGGCAATACCGGCGCGATAGGCAATCAGCGCCGCCACCAATCCGCCGATGACCAGCGCGCCGACAGCGGCACCGATCAGGACGGGCAGTTCAAAAACTGGCATTGGGATACACCTCCTGTAAAATGTTGTTTACGGGCTTTAAGGCGTTCCCGGGGGACTTGTTCAATTTTGAAAGACCGAACAGGTCGCAGACACCGACCTGAGTTATTCAAAAAGCCGTATCAACATACGGATAAAACCCCCACGGGGTCGCCGAAAAACGATTGGCATCACCGCAGCCGCCGACGGCATATTGCCTCCGCCCGCCGCTGCTGACGAACGGCTCGGTCCGCACAAGACAAGACCTTACCGCTTACTATATTACACCATTTAACCAACCGTTGTCAAGGGCAGATGGGCATAAATTGGTATATATTTCTAAAAAACAGCCCGCTTTTTTCTTCCACGTAAACGCCCGCACCACCCGACACCGACCGCATACAATGGTATAGGAGACCTCAATGACGAAAGGGTGAACGGTGTGGCGATCTTACAGGTGGAGCATCTGCGGCAGGTCTATCAGTCGAAAAACGGCGAGACGGTCGCCTTACAGGATATTGACTTTTCGATGGAGAAGGGCGAATTTTACAGCATGGTCGGCCCGAGCGGCTGCGGAAAATCCACCCTGCTGTCCATCATCGCCGGTATGCTGTCCGCCACCGGCGGGCGGGTGGTCGTCGCCGGCGAAACAGTCACGGGACCGAGCAGCCACATCGGCTATATGCTGCAGCAGGACAATCTGCTCGAATGGCGCACCATCCGGCAAAATGTGCTGTTCGGGCTGGAGATCCGCCGTCAGCTCACCCCCGAGATGTGCGCGCGTGCCGACCGGCTGCTTGAGACCTACGGGCTATCCGCCTTCGCCGACCGCCATCCGTCCCAGCTCTCGGGCGGGATGCGCCAGCGCGCGGCGCTCATCCGCACCTTAGCGATCAACCCCGACATCCTGCTGCTGGATGAGGCGTTCTCTGCACTGGATTACCAGACGCGTCTGGAGGTCACCGAGGACGTCTACCGCATCATTAAGCAGGAGCAGGTGACGACGCTGATGGTCACCCACGACATCCCCGAGAGCATCAGTATGGGTGACAAGGTCATCATTCTGTCAAAGCGCCCTGCGATCATCCGCGAGATGCTGCCCATCCGCTTTTTCGCAGGCAACCGCACCCCCCTCACCTGCCGTAATCAGCCGGAATTCGGACAATATTTCAATCATATATGGAAGGAACTGGGGATGAATGAAGCACTCAAGTCGACCGGCATTGTCGCCGGAGAGAACCCTCTACCTTAAGCAGAATAAACGCCTCGCCCGCCGCATCAGCCTATGCCGCTGGGGCGCGCTCGTGTTTTTTCTGCTCGCGTGGGAGGGAGCGGCACGGCTGGGGTGGATCAACAGCTTTATCTTCAGCCAACCCTCCCGTATCCTGCGTACCTATCGCACGATGTTCCAAGAGGATCTGCTGTACCACATACAAGTCACCGTTGGGGAGACGCTGGCGGGCTTCCTGCTGGGCGCGGCGGCAGGCGTGCTGCTGGCAATCCTTCTGTGGTGGAACGAATTTGTGTCCAAGGTCAGTGAGCCGTATCTCGTCGTGCTCAACAGCCTGCCGAAGATCGCCCTCGGCCCCGTCATCATCATCATCGCGGGCGCGGGCACCAAGGCGATCGTGTTTATGGCGCTGGCGATCTCGCTGGTCGTGACGGTGCTCGAGATGCTCTCGGGCTTTCGCGACACCGACGAGGGGGCCATCCGTATGGCACGCACCTTCGGCGCGACCAAACGGCAGATCTTCACGAAGATCGTCTTTCCCGCCAATATCCCGACCTTGTTCGACTCGCTCAAGGTCAACATCGGTCTGTCGCTCGTCGGTGTCATCGCGGGCGAATTTCTGGTATCCCGCGCCGGACTGGGGTACCTCATCGTCTACGGCGGTCAGGTGTTCAAAATGGATCTGGTGATGGGCAGCGTCATCATCCTCGCCGTGACCGCCGCACTGCTGTACGAAGCCGTCGCGCTGATGCAACATCTCGTCGGGCGACGCTTCGGTATGCGGTAGAGTGAGATAACATCTATACACGAAAGGATGCGTTTGCTTTGAAACACGCAATTCTCAAATGGGTGGCGGTAATCACCGCCGTCGCCGTGCTTGCCGTCGGGCTTGTCGGCTGTAAAAAGGACGAGGACGGGCTGCAGAAGGTGCGGGTGTGTGAGGTCACCCACTCCATCTTCTACGCCCCGCAATACGCCGCGATCGCCCTCGGCTTTTTCGCCGACGAGGGCATCGAGATCGAGCTCTCCAACGGGCAGGGCGCGGACGCCGTGATGGCGGCGGTGCTGTCGGGCAACATCGACATCGGCTTCGCGGGCCCCGAGGCGTCCATCTATGTCTACAATGAGGGTAACACCGACTATACGCAGGTGTTCGCCCAGATCACCCAGCGCGACGGCTCCTTCCTCATCGGGCGGGAGAACGACGACAACTTCACCTGGGATAAGGTGAAGGGCAAGGTCGTGCTGCCGGGGCGCAAGGGCGGCGTGCCGTATATGACCCTCGAGCATGTCCTGCGCGAGAACGGCGTCGACCCCGCCACCGACACGACGCTGGACAACAGCGTGCAGTACGCGATGATGACCGCGGCGTTCACGGGCGGCACGGGGGACTACGTCACCGCCTTTGAGCCGACCGCCTCGATGCTTGAGCAGCAGGGGCAGGGCTACATCGTCGCCTCGGTGGGCGAAGCCTCGGGCGACATCCCCTATACCGCCTACTTCGCCAAGAAGAGCTATATCGAGGGCAACAGCGACCTCATCCAGCGGTTTACGAACGCCGTCTATCGCGGTCAGCAATGGGTCGCGACCCACACCGCCGCCGAGATTGCCGAGACCGTTGCGGATCAGTTCCCCGACACTGAGCTTGCTCTGCTCGAAAAGTCGGTGAAAAGCTATCAGTCCATCGACGCGTGGAACGCCACCCCCGTGATGGGCAAGGCGGGCTTTGACCGCCTGCAGAGCGTGATGACCGAAGCGGGCGAGCTGGCGAAGACCGCCGACTACGACAAGGTCGTCAACAACACCTTCGCCGAAAAGGCGATCGAAGCCGTGAAATAATCCCCCAACGACAACCGACAAAAGCCGACAAAACGAGCGCTCGTTTTGTCGGCTTTTTGCCTAGGGTGAGCAAAACGCGCCGAAGCATCCCGCTTTGCGGCGGATTCGGGTTTAACTGCTCGCCCTACGTGCATACTGCACCGAAAGCGGGGGATATTGACATTAGACCGTGTTTATGATAGCATACCGTATATAAATAAGATGAAATACTATGCCCTCAGCGTGGCAGAAGATATCGAGGTGAGATGACCAATGGAGCAATCGGCCTGCCGCATTTCCGTGATCGTGCCGGCGTATAACGCCGCCCCCTATCTGAAACGCTGTTATGAAAGCCTGCTTGCGCAATCCGCGAGCGACTGGGAGATGCTGATCGTCGAGAACGGCTCCACCGACGGCACGACGGCGCTTGGCGAACGGCTGGCGCAACAAGACAGCCGTGTGCGGCTGTTGCACAGTGAGAAGGGTGTCTCTCGCGCACGCAATCTCGGCATCGACGAGGCGCGGGGCGAGTATACGACATTCCTCGACGCGGATGATCGGCTGCTGCCCGACGCATTCGAGGTCTTTTTGCGTGCGGCGGGAGCACATCCCGCCTGCGAGGTGATCGTCGGCGGCACCGACGGCGTTGCCGAAGGGCAACCCGACACGGTGTATGAGGGGGCGCGCATCGACGAGGCGCGGGTGCTGTTCCTGCGCCACCCCACCCGCTACCTGACGGTGTGGGGCAACCTCTATCGCACCGCTTTCCTGCAGGCTAGCGCGGTGCGCTTTGATCCCGCGCTCACCCACGCCGAGGACAGCGACTACCTCATCCGTCTGCTGGCGGATTGCCGTGAGCTTTTGCTCACCGATACCCCCGTATACCACTACACCGTCAGCGATGCCTCCGCCGTTCACGGGCAGGCAGGCAAGCTGGCGGAGAAATACCGCGCCTCCCTCGAGGCGACCGCGCGGCAGCTCGCTGAGGAAAGTGCCGACATCCGCGAAGCCTTCGACTTCTACGTGCTGGACAACCTGCTGGTGCTGCTGGTGCACGACGTCTTCTGCTCGGCGAAATCCGCGCGCGCACAGCGGCAGGATGCCGCCGCCGTACTGGATATACCGATCTTCCGCCACGCGCTGGAGCGCGCCCCGCTCGGACAAGCCCCCATCGTCAAGCGGCTCGCCTACACCGCGGCGAAGAAGAAACGCCTGTGTCTGCTACAGCTTATCGTCCGTCTGCGCCAGTGGCAAAACCGCCAACGACGCTGACGTAAAACAAGGAGAACACGCTATGACCAATGTGCTGATCTTCGGTATGAACGACAATCCCGGCGGGATGGAAAGCTTTATTATGGCCTATTTCCGCCACATTGACCGCGAACGGGTGCGCTTTGACTTTCTCACCAACTGCGAGACCATCGCCTACGAGGACGAGATCCGCGCGCTGGGCGGGCGGGTCTACAAAATCTGCGCGCGCAGCAAGAATTTTCGCCTCTACCGTGAGCAGCTCACCGCCTTTTTCGAGGAGCACGCCAAGGACTATCAGGTGGTGTGGATGAACACCTGCAGCCTTGCCAACATCGACTATCTCAAGATGGCGAAGACCTACGGTATCCCCCGCCGCATCATCCACAGCCATAACTCGCAGAATATGGACAACCCCCTGCGCGGACTGCTGCACAAGATGAATAAGCGTCACATCGCCCGCTACGCCACCGACTTCTGGGCGTGCTCGCGCCTGGCGGGTGAGTTCTTCTATTCCCCCGCCATCCTCGCATCCGACCGCTACCGCGAGATCCACAACGCCATCGACTGCGACCGTTTCGCCTTCGATCCCGAAGCGCGCCGGGCGGTGCGGGAGGAGTTTTCCCTCACCGACAAGCCGGTCATCGGGCACGTCGGGCGGTTGCATTTTCAGAAAAACCAGAGCTTTTTGCTGGATGTTTTCCACCGCGCCCACGTCATCGACCCGAACGCCCGCTTGCTTATCGTCGGGCAGGGCGAGGACGAGGCGATGCTCAAAGAGAAAACCAACGCCCTCGGTCTTGACGAGGCGGTGATCTTCGCGGGCGTGCGCGCCGACGTCCCCCGCCTGCTGCAGGGGATGGACGCGTTTGCCCTGCCCTCGCTGTTCGAGGGGCTGCCCGTCGTGCTGGTAGAGACGCAGGCCGCGGGGCTGCCCACCGTCGCCGCCGACACCATCTCGCAGGAAGCAAAGCTCACCGATCGGCTGACCTATCTACCGCTGAACGCAGGGGTCGAGGCGTGGGCGAAGACACTCCTTAACGCAGCAAAACAGCCCCACGCCGATCGGCGTGCCGAGCTTGCCGCCGCGGGCTACGACATCCGTACGCAGGCCACCTTAGTACAAACGCTGCTGGAAGAAACACGGGGGGGCGCACAATGAACGGCTATTTGCTCACCGAGCTGCCACAGGATATCTTTAATGCGGGATTTAAGGCGAAGAACGACGTGCGTGCTGCCCTGTCGTCGCTCACCGACCTGACGGTCAAGGAGCGTTTTCGCTTTGACAAGATTCCGACCTTTCTGTGCCTGTTATGGCGGCTCGGGCGGCTGCCCAAGGGGGCAACGCTCTATATCCAGTGCCCGATCTACAGCTTTTTTAACGAGAAATTTGCGCCCGCCCTCTGCCGCGTGCTGCAAAAACGGCAGCTGAAAACGGTGCTCATCATCCACGACGTCGAATCCCTGCGCTTCCCCGAAAAGGCGGCGCGGCTGCTGCCCGTCGAGCGGCAGTTGTTTGCCGTCGCCGAGGGCATCATCGTACACAACGAGGCGATGAAAGCGCGCCTGCAGGCGAGCCACGGTGTGCCCGCCGAAAAAATGACGGTGCTCGGCATCTTCGACTACCTCTACGACGGCGACGTCGCGGGGGCAGACGAGCTGTTCTCCCGCACGGTGTTCGTTGCGGGCAACCTCGATCCCGAAAAGTCGGGGTATGCCTACCGCCTTGGTCAGCTCGGCGGCGAGGTGCACATCAACCTCTTCGGCGGGCATTTCAATGCAGACGCCGCCACGGAATCCATCGCCTATCAGGGCGCATTCCCGCCCGACGAGCTGCCGCAGCATCTGCGCGGCAACTTCGGGCTCGTGTGGGACGGCCCCGTGCTCGATCGCTGCGCGGGACAGACGGGGGACTATCTGCGCATCAATAATCCGCATAAGACCTCGCTGTATCTCGCAGCGGGCTTCCCCGTCATCATCTGGAAGCAGGCGGCGCTCGCGCCCTTCATCACCGAGAACGGGCTCGGGCTGGCGGTCGACTCGCTCGAGGAGCTGCCCGCGCTGTTTGACACACTGACAGAAGAGAATTACCGCCGTATGGTCGCGCAGGCGGCCGCCTACGGCGCACGCCTGCGCGGCGGCGACTTTATGCGCCGCGCGGCAGAGGCCGCAGAGGAAAACATCCGACACTAAGGGGTACTCATATGAGCGTTCGCTTAAAGGGCTTTCCCAAACAAGTGAATATCCTCACCCCGCTCGAATACCTGCTGATGCTGCTGGTGTTGCTGTATTCGAGTATGTGGACACTGTTCGTTCCCGCCAAGAGCAACGAGTTTCTGCGGCTTGCCTACCCCCTGCTTATGGGGATGATCGCGCTGCGTCTGCGGGCGATCCGTGCGCCGCGAATGCAGCGGCTGATCCTCGTCACCGTGCTGCTCACGGTATTTCTGCTGTTCACGCGGTACAACATCGTTCGCTACGCGCTGTATTACGTCGCGCCGCTATTACTGCTGATGCTGTATCTCGGCCTGTGCGACGAAAAGGGGGCCGCCCTCGGGCTACTATATAAACTCGCCGACATCGTTGTCGTGCTCGCGGCGGTATCGCTGTTTTGCTACGTGTTTGGCACCTGCCTCGGCATCCTGCCGGGCGCGCGGGAGACCACCTATTTCTGGGCGAGCGAGACGCGCACCTGCACCACCTATTTCCATCTCTATTACGAGGCGCAGTCCGCGGACATCTTCGGGCTGCATCTCGTACGCAACTGCGGCATCTTCACCGAGGCGCCCGGGTTTGCGGTGTTTCTCATCACCGCGCTGGCAACGGAGATATTCCTGCGGCAAAAGCCGCGCGTGTGGCGGCTCATTCTGCTGTGCGCGACGGTGGTCACCACCTATTCCACCAAAGCGCTCCTGCTCGCGGTGGCGGTGTTCGGTCTGCAATACCTCATCACCACCCCTCGCGCCACTCTGTGGCGGCGGTTTAAGCTGGTGGTCGTGCCCGTCGTATGCGTCGCGGTAGCGGCGATCGCCGTCGTGCTGCTAAAAGACAAGATGAACACCGACTCATTCTACATCCGTCTGGATGATCTGTTCGCCTCGCTCAAGGCGTGGCGGACAAGCCCGCTCTTCGGCACGGGCTATTACAACGACGATTCCATCATCGCGCAGTTCGCCTATGCGCGTCCCAACAACGGACTGAGCATGGGGCTGCCCGTACTGCTCGCACAGGGCGGGCTGTACCTCGTCGCGCTATACCTCAGCACGGCGGTCGGCTGCACGCTGCGTCTACACGGCTACGCGCGGCGGCAGATAGCGAGCTTCTTTGTCGTCTATTTCGCGCTGATGTTTGTATCCAATATTCCGTTCAGCTTTTTAGCCATGCTGCTGCTGGCGTTTTCGCTCGAGGGTGTGCGGTGTGACCGCACCTTCTCCGCCTGACCGCCCGCCAATCTGAAAACAAAGGGGGTGAGACCTTGCCCGTCGGAAATATCCGTAAGAATTATGTCTACAATCTGAGCTTTCAGATATTCTCTCTGCTGATCCCGTTCATCACCGCGCCGCATCTGGCGCGCGTGCTGATGGCAGACGGTGTCGGCACCTACAGCTACGTCAATTCTATCGCCACTTATTTCTCCCTGTTTGCGGCGCTGGGGCTCTCCTCCTACGGCACACGGGAGGTCTCCCGTGTGCGCGATAACCCCCGCAAAGCCTCCAAGCTCTTCTGGGAATTGAGCTTTATCCGTCTGGCGTCCACCCTGCTGTGTATGGGGCTGTATCTGCTGTTCATCCTCATCACCGGCAGCGATATGCGCATTTATCTTGCCGCGGGGCTGGTTATCCTGACGGTGGCGGTCGACTGCACCTGGTTCTTCCAGGCGATGGAGAATTTCCGCGTACTCACCCTGCGCAATTTTGCGGTCAAGCTGATCAGCGTGGTGTGCATCTTCGCCTTCGTCGACGGGCCCGAGGATCTACTGCTGTACTTCATCATTCAGGGCGGGGGAATGCTGCTGTCTAACCTCGTGCTGTATGCACAGTTATTCAAACTCATCGTGCCCATACCGCTGCGAAAGCTGCACTTCGGGCGGCACGTGCGCGAGACGCTCATCTATTTCATCCCCACCATCGCCACCTCGGTCTACACCCTGCTCGACCGCACAATGCTCGGTGTTATCGCCGGTGATATGGCCGCCAACGGCTACTACGAGCAGGCGCACAAAATGGTGAATATGCTGATGACCGTCATCACCTCGCTCAACGTGGTCGTCGGCGTGCGTACCTCCTATCTCTTTGGGAAGAATAAGAAGAAGGAGATCCGCCACCACATCCACAACACCTTCCGCTTTATGTTCCTGCTGGCGTTCCCGTTCGCAGCGGGGCTCATCGCCGTCGCGCCCGACTTTGTGCCGTGGTTCTACGGCCACGGCTACGAGCCAGTCATCCCGCTGATGATGATGTTCGCGCCGCTGCTGGTCATCATCGGCGTCAGCAACGTCCTCGGCACGCTGTACCTCACACCGAGCGGCCAGCGTGCGCGCAGCAATCGCGCGATCATCGCGGGCGCGGTGGTCAACTTCGTGCTCAACCTGATCCTCATCCCGCTGTTCGGCGTGTACGGCGCGGTAGTCGCGTCGCTGGCGGCGGAGCTGGTGATCTCGGTCTTGTACATTTCCTATTCCGCTCGCTTCATCTCGGTGCCGAAAATACTGGGAATAGGTCTGCGCTATCTGTTGCTATCGGCGGCGATGTTTATCCCGACCTATTTCGTCGGGCGAGCGCACGAGCCCTCGGTGGGCATAACGCTGCTGCAGATCGCGGTCGGCGTGGTGACCTACACCGTACTGCTTATCGTGGTGCGCGACCCCGCCTGGCTTGATGCGCAGAAGTTCCTGCGCAAAAAAATTCGAAAGGACGCGGAATAAATCCGAAAAAGGAGCAAGCCTATGCCGACTGATAACGACTTCCTGATGGAGGAAGAACGGTGCGGGTTCACCGTCACCGCCGAAATGAAAAAGGTCTGGACCGTCCAGCTTGATCTGCTCGACCGCTTTGGGGAGGTCTGCCGCCGCCACGGGCTGCGGTATTTCGCCTCGGGCGGCACCCTGCTCGGCGCCATCCGCCACAAGGGCTACATCCCGTGGGACGATGACATCGATATTATGATGATGCGAGAGGACTATGACAAGCTGCTCGCCATCGCCGATGCGGAGTTTTCCGCGCCCTACTTTTTCCAGACCGCGTGGAACGACAAACAATACAGCCGCGGGCACGCCCAACTGCGCAACAGCAACACCACCGCCATCCTCGCGGAGGAGAAGGGCTGCTATCCCTTCAATCAGGGCATTTTCATTGACATTTTCCCCGCCGATGCGGTCGCGGACGACGAATTAGCGCGCCAAAAGCAGTGCAGCCGCATCCGCCTGTGGGAGAAGCTGCTTAACGTGACGGTGCGCTATCCCGCGAACAAGTATAAGAGCCTACCGAAAACTGTGCTGCACGCCGTCGCCTCGCTGATCCCCTACCGCTTTTTCATCCAGCAAAAGGAAAAGGCGTGCACCCGCTATAACGGGCAAGGGATGAAGCGGGTGGGGCTCATCAGCTTCCTCGCCGACGACG
This sequence comes from Clostridiaceae bacterium, assembly GCA_904501705.1. Taxonomy (GTDB): domain Bacteria; phylum Bacillota; class Clostridia; order Oscillospirales; family Acutalibacteraceae; genus UBA5905. Next base: position 25,481 of record CAJGCA010000003.1, read on the forward strand.
AGCGGCTGGTCTTCCCCGCCGCGGCGTTTGACCGCGTGGAGACGGTGCCCTTTGAATACACCACCATCGACATCCCCGCCGACTACGACACGCTGCTCGCGCATCAATACGGGGATTATATGACGATGACGCAGGAAAACTCCTACCACGGCGGCATCATCTTTGATGCCGAGCGCAGTTACCTCGACTATCTGCGATAAGAGAAAGGAAGATACGCATGGAATCCTCTGCTCGCTACGAAAAGGATGATATCATCATTAATTTTCGCGATTTGACGATACACATGCTGCGCCGCTGGCGCAGCATTATCGTCGGCGTGCTGGTAATCACGCTGCTCGCGAGCGCGCTGCAATATTGGAAAGATCAGAGCGCCTATAAGGCGACTCTTGCTGCCGAGCAGGATAAAGTCTCCAGCGTGCAGCTTGAGGGCATTTCGCTCGCTAACGCCAATCAGGTGCTGCAATACCAAAGGCTATATCAGCTGCAGGCGGACTACAACCGTGAATCGCTGCTGATGCATATTGATCCCACCTCGGTACCCACGCGCACACTGTCGTATCTGGTCTCGGGCGACAAGGGATATGTAGCCGCCTCTCTGTACCAAGCCCATCTCGGCGATCTGACCGTATATAAGCAGATCGCGACGCAGCTCACGGACAAAAACGACCCCTCGCACATTATGGAGCTGGTCACCGTCACGGTGCAGAGCAACCAAGCAGACGATGCACTCGCGGATCACGCGCTGATCCTCGTGGAGATCATTGCCCCGACCGAGGAGATCGGCGCGGCGATCTCCAAGCATCTGAAAACCCAGATGCAGTCGCTCAACACCACCGTCACCGCCGCACTCGGCAAACACACACTCGGCCTCATCACCGAGTCGGCACGACTCAACGCCAACAGTGCACTCAAGGCTATTCAGCAGACGAACCTCAACGACTGCAACACTCTGCGCAACAACCTCAAGAGCGCGAAGGATGCGTTGACCGCTCAGGAAAGGGCGTACGTCGAACAGATGGCCGCCATCGACAAGGTGGAAACTGACGCCGATGCAGCCAAGCCCGTGTCCCCATCGATCAGTGTGAAAATGCTGATTGCCGGCTTTGCCGCAGGGCTTGTGCTCATGCTCGGTCTGCACGCGCTCGGCTACGTCTTTGGACGCCGGCTCAAATCCTGCGAGGATTTCAGCGAGCGCTACGGGCTGTTTGTGTTTGGCTGCATCGCCGACGAGCAGAAAAAACTCTCCCTCACCGAGCGGCTCATCTGCCGCCTGTTCTTCAAAAAGGAACAGACTCTGTCGGCGCAAGACCGTCTGGCGCTGGCACAGCAGAAGCTCACGCTCACCCTGCGCGATGCGCTCGCCGATAAAGAAACCGCTCGCGTCTGCATCATCGGCTGCACGGGCGCGGATGCCGCCCTCGCTCCTTTTAAGGAAGCCGCCGCCAAGAACGGCGTCGCACTCGAGATCATACCAAGCCCGCTGACCGATGCCGCGGCACTCGAGCACCTGAACGCCGCCGACGCGGTTATCCTCGCAAAGGCCGTCGGCGTCTCCGCCTACAGCGACATCTGCCGCGAGCTCGAGTTGTGCGAGCGGCTTGCCCGCCCCGTCCTCGGCGCGTTTATTCTGCAATAATAATAAAAAAAAGCCCTGCGTGACGACTGTCACGCAGGGCTGCTTTGCATTATTGTGTCGGGGGACGATGCTCTCGCGCATAGCGGAGATTCTCCGCCACGATGAACACGACGATCACTGCGGCGACCACGCCCGTGACGATCCATACGATCGGCGGAATAGGCGGCAAAGACGTGTCGGTCTGCTGCTGCACGCTCGGGGTGCTGTCAACGCCGTTTTGGACGGTCGTGCCCGTCGTGGGGGCTGTGGTGATCAGTTCGTCGGGGCGCTGCTCTTCGAACAGGGCGCCGAGCGCATCGACGGTCAGAGCCTTTTTATACAGATAGACGTTATCCATCAAACCGTTAAAATAGCCGTCGCCACCGAGGATCGGCCCCTTGCCGAGATAGAGCTGCTGCGGGCGCATCTGCGCAAAGCCCATCATGATCAGCTGCTCATCCAGCATCACGCCGTCAAGGTACAGCGCCAGCGTCTGACCATCCATCACGATTGCCACATGATGCCAGATATCCTGCGACAAGGGCCCCGCCTGCGGGCGATGGAGTTCCCAGTCCGAGCCCTCGTACCGCATATGCAGGCGCAGGGCATCCGAGCCCTCGGCCGTCGTCTCCATCGGAGAAAGCGTGATGTATTGGCGGTCACGGTAGGTGCCGCGGGCAGAGAAAATGCGCTGACCCAGCAGTCCCGAGCCGTTATCATAATTGGAGGGACCTTCCCATTTGACCCACATCGAAAGCGTAAACTCACCGAGCTGAAGGCTGTTGTAGCCGATGCGGAAATACTCGTCCACACCGTTAAAGCGCACCGCCTTACCTTGGCCGCCGTCGACCCAGTTAACCGCATCGATGGCAAGGTCATCATCGCCACGACAGAAGATGAGCGGCTCGGCCGATTCGCCCGGCTCAGTGATGAGCGGCATACAGCCCGCGGCATCATAACCCGCGGGGCGCTCAGCGAACACCATAACGCCGCTGCTCAGCAGCAGCAATGACACCGTCAGTGCGGTGACGCGCATAAGAAGTTTCTTCATATTTCATCATTCCTTAGCCCGACAACGTTGTCGGCAATATCTGTTCCTCTCTATAGTATCACAAAAGCGAGGCAAAGAAAAGATTTTTCTTCAAAACGCCAAAATTCCTACCGAATTTCACGAATTAGACACATTTTTTCGCTATACTGAACACATAAGAGGGGGTGTCCCGATGGAAAAGAGCAAAACCGTGCTTATCGCCGACGACGAGGTGCGTATGCGCCGCGTCATCCGCGACTATCTGCAGATCAAAGGCTATACCGTGCTGGAGGCTGCCGACGGGCGCGAGGCGCTCGCACTGTACGAGCGCGAAAAGCCGGACGTTCTGCTGCTCGACGTGATGATGCCCCACGTCGATGGCTGGGAGGTCTGTCGTCAAGTACGGCAGCGCGCACAGACCCCGATCATTATGCTCACCGCCCGCAGCGAAGAAGCGGACGAGCTGCACGGCTTTTCTCTCGGTGCGGATGAATACATTGCCAAGCCCTTCAGCCTCAAGATTCTGCTCGCTCGCATCGAGGCGGTGCTGCGCCGCGGACGGACAATCGCGCCCGCACAGCAGCGTATCGCACAGGGGCTGGAGCTGGACACCGTCGGGCACGTGGCGCTCGTAGACGGTGTGCCGGTCGATCTGACCTACACGGAATTCGAGCTGCTGCTCTATCTGATGAACAACACGGGCATAGCCCTCTCGCGCGACAGGATTCTCGATAACGTCTGGCGCTTTGACTACGATGGCGACGCGCGCACCGTCGACACACACATCAAAAAGCTGCGCAATAAGCTCGGCACGCGAGGGCAGCATATCACCACCATCCGCGGCATCGGGTACAAGTTTGTCCCCGATGCAGGAGATGACCAATGAGCCGCCGCGAGCGGCGGGGGCACGGCAGCTTTTACTCGCTGACGGTCAAGCTGTTTGTCGGCGTGACCGCCTGCGTAACGCTGGTCGTTCTGCTAATGCTGACCTTCAACAATTTCGCCCTCAATGACTACTATATCCGCCAAAAGAAAGCGACGGTGGAAGCGGCGTTTCACGCCATCAACGACGCCGCCGACAACGTCGACACCCTGCGCGAGCAGCTCATCGATCTGCAGGATAATGCCTCGCTTTCCACCACGCTATGGAGCGGACGACAGCTATTGTACAGCACGCAGAACAGCGACCGCTTTCTCGCGCCGAACGAGCTGCCTCATAAGCGCGGCAGTTACACCCTCGATATCTCCGATAAGGGCACGATGCTCGACGGCATCAACGCGGGAGACCCTGCCATCCGTCTCGTCGGCACGCTGGACAACGGCTGGCACATCTACCTGCGCTCCCCCATCGCCGCGATCGAGGAAAGTGTCGCGGTGACCAACCGCTTTCTGCTGTTCGCGGCGATGGCGGCGCTGCTCATCAGCCTTGTGGCGGTGCTGATTTTGTCGCGCCGCTTCACCGATCCGCTGCGGCAGCTCTCCGCGGTGGCGAGGCAGGTCGCCGAGCTCGACTTCAGCGGGCGCTACACGGGCGATAGCCGCGACGAAATCGGCGAGCTCGGGCGCAGCATCAATCAGATGTCCGCCGCGCTCGAGGAATCAATCAGTATGCTTAAAAACGCCAATGCCCGTCTGGTCGCGGATAACCGCCGCAAGGACGAGCAGGACAAGGCGAGAAGCGCCTTCATCGCCAACGTGTCCCACGAGCTCAAGACCCCCATTGCCCTCATCGGCACCTACGCCGAAGGGCTGCGCGAGGACATCGCCGGCGGCGGCGACAACCGCGACTACTACTGCGGGGTCATCGAGGACGAAGCGCACAAGATCTCGCAGCTTCTGCGCCGTATGACGCTGCTCATGCAGCTCGAGAGCGGCGGCGAGCAGCTCGAAATCGAGCGCTTCGATATCGTCGAGCTGCTGACAAACCTCGCCGAAAAGCTGCGCCCCCGCTTTGAGGAGAAGCACGCCGTGCTTCATCTGGCGCCCTGCGCGCCTGTGTGCGTCTGGGCAGACCCCTATCTGATGGAGAACGTCCTGCAAAACTACCTCTCCAACGCCTTAAACCACGTCACCGACGGCGGTGGCGTCACCATCGGTGTCACCCGCCTATCGGCTGCCCGCGTGCGGGTGTCGGTGCACAACACGGGCAGCCCCATCCCCGCTGAGGATCTGCCGCGGGTGTGGGAAAGCTTCTACAAGGTCGATAAGGCGCGCACCCGCGCCTACGGCGGCAGCGGCATCGGTCTGTCGGTGGTCGCCGCCGTGATGAACGCCCACGGGATGCCCTACGGCGTCACCAACCGCGACGACGGCGTGGAATTCTTTATCGAGCTGGAAACAAAATAATCCCTCTCACCGCCCGCTCGGCCGCGGGCGGTGATTTTTTGCTTTCGTTGTGCACAGCGTCTTGATTTGTTCACAATTTAGGCAGATTGGAGAAAGTGAATAGTTTAACGTTTAACTTTTCGTCGTTTTGCAGATAGGCAAACGCGAAAAGAATTGATAGAATAAGAGAGAACACATTTGAGGGAGGGGTTTTTATGCCCGACCGCATCACCGCTGAACAGGTCGAAAAACGGCTGTTCTGCTTTATTCACTCGCATCGCAACACGATGCACCGCTATTTTCAGAGCATCGGGATGTTTAACGGCCATCCGCATATGCTGTTCCATCTCCGCCGCCACCCCGGCATCACCCAGCGCGAGCTCGCTGCGTTGCTGGACATCTCCCCCGCCTCGGTCACCATCTCCATTAAGCGACTGGAGGCCGCGGGGCTAGTGCGCCGCAAAAAGCAGGGACGACAGATGCACCTCTATCTCACCGACGAGGGCAACGCGATGGATGCCGCCTGCGCCCGCGGGCGGGATTTTATGATCGAGCACCTGTATCAAGGGCTGACCGAGGAGGAACTCTCCACCCTCCACACCCTGCTCGAAAAAATGACCGACAACCTACAGCGCACCTGCGCCGCGATGGATACCGCAAAGGAGGAAACGCCGTGAAACGATGGTTTAAGTACATAAAACCCTATCTGCCGTTCTTCATCATCGGCCCGATCTGTATGATCGTCGAGGTCATCGGTGAGGTCGTGATGCCCAAGCTGCTCGCCGTGGTCATCAACGGCGCAAACGACGGCGTGCTCACCGTCCCGTCCGCGCTCGGCGCGATGGGGCTGATGATCCTCACCGCCCTGCTGATGATGGCGGGCGGCGTCGGCGGCGCGTATTTCGGCTCCAAGGCGTCGGTCAACTTCGCCGCCGATCTGCGTGCGGACGTGTATGGCCGCGTGCAGAGGTTTTCCTTTGCCAACATCGATAAGTTCTCCACCGGCTCGCTGGTCACCCGCCTGACCAACGACGTCACCCAGCTGCAGAACTTTGTCAATATGCTGCTGCGTATGGCGCTGCGCGCCCCCGGAATGATGATCTCCGCGCTGATCATGGCGATCGCGATGAACCCACCGCTGTCGGTGGTGCTCGCGGTATGCGTGCCGATAATGCTCCTGTTCATCGGCATCATCATCAAGGTCAGCTTCCCCCGCTTCTCCATAAAGCAGAAAAAGCTCGATACCCTCAACTCCACCGTGCAGGAAAACATCACCAACGTGCGGGTGATCAAATCCTTCGTGCGGCAGGACTACGAAACGGATAAGTTCGAAACCGCCAACCGCGATCTCAAGGAAACCAGTATGTCAGCGATGAAGGTCATGATCTTTATGCAGCCGGTGATGACGCTGTTTATGAACCTCGCGGTGCTGGCGGTCATTCTGCTCGGCGGACGGTTCGTGCTCGCAGGGAATATGCCGATCGGCGACCTGTCCGCTTTCATCACCTACGTTACCCAAATTCTCTCCTCGCTGATGGCGGTAACGATGCTGCTGATGATGACCTCTCGCGCGATGGCGTCCGCGGGGCGCATCCGCGAGGTGCTGGAGGAACCGATCGACCTTAGCGACGACAACGCCGCCTATCCCGACCTGCGCGTTGCCGAGGGTAAGGTGGAATTTAAGCACGTCACCTTCCGCTACTATAAAAACAGCGAAGACAGCGTGCTCACCGACGTCAATCTCACCATCCCCGCGGGCGCGACAGTCGGCATCATCGGCTCGACGGGCTGCGGCAAGACCACCCTCGTGTCGATGATTCCGCGTCTGTACGACGTCGACGAGGGCGAGGTGCTGATCGACGGGGTCAATGTGCGCGACTATTCCCTCACCCACCTGCGCGACGGTGTCGGCATGGTGCTGCAGAAGAACACCCTCTTCTCGGGCAGCATCGAGGAAAACCTGCGCTGGGGCGCCCGTGACGCGAGCGACGACGAGCTGCGCCGCGTGGCCGCCTACGCGCAAGCGGATAAGTTTATCTCGTCCTTCTCTGACGGCTACGACACCCTACTCGAGCAGGGCGGCGTCAACGTATCAGGCGGGCAGAAACAGCGCCTTTGCATCGCCCGCGCCCTGCTCAAGAAACCGAAAATTCTCATCCTCGACGACTCGACGAGCGCGGTGGACACCGCCACCGAGGCACAAATCCGCCGCGCCTTCCGTGAAGAACTCGGCAACTCCACCAAGATCATTATCGCCCAGCGCATCTCCTCAGTGCAGGAGGCGGATATGATCGTCGTGATGGACAACGGCCGCATCACCGGCGTCGGCACCCACGACGAGCTGCTTGAAAGCAACGTGGAATACCAAGAGATCTACTATTCGCAGACCACCATCGACGCAAAGGAAGGGGTGTAAGCGATGGCCAGAACGCTAGAACAGCTGCAAAAGCAGTATAACAGCATCGCCGCAGCAAACAAGCCGAATATGCCCCCGATGGGGCGACCGGGCGGCCCCGGTGGCCCGCGCGGCGCGGGCATGAGCGGTAAGCCGAAGAACACCAAGGCGACGATGTCCCGCCTGCTGACATATATGAAGCCCTACACCCTACGCTTTATCGGGGTGCTGCTGTGTATGCTCGCGAGCACCGTCACCTCCCTCATCGGCGCGTATCTGCTCGCGCCGATCATCAACCGCTTAACCCTCGCCGTGCTCCCTGACGCCCCCATCGAGATGTCCGCCGCCGAGCGGCTCGCCGATCGGGTGATCGGCGCGGCACAGCCCGCTTTTCTGCAAAACGGCGTGATGGGCTACGTGCTCACCGCCGTGCTGGTGCTCGGCGGAGTGTACCTCGTCGGCATCCTCACCACCTACCTGCAAAGCCGTCTGATGCTCACGGTGTCGCAGGGTATCACCGAGCGCATCCGCAACGACCTGTTTAAGAAACTACAAAAGCTCCCCGTGCGCTATTTCGACGCGCACCCGACGGGCGAGGTGATGTCCCGCTTCACCAACGACATCGACAACATCGATATGATGCTCAATAACTCGCTGACCTCGCTGGTCAGCGGCGCGGTTACCCTGATCGGCACCTTCACCTTTATGGTAACCACCAACTGGATCCTCACCCTCGTTACAGTAGCGTTTGTGCCACTGCTCGTCAAGGGCGTTACCGCCATCGCAGGACGCTCGCGCAAATACTACAAGGGACAGCAGGCGGCGCTCGGCGCGGTCAACGGCTATATGGAAGAGACCGTTACGGGGCAGAAGGTCGTCAAGGTATTTAACCACGAGCAAGAATGCACCGAGGAATTCGGTCTGCTCAACGACGATATGCGGGATAAGCAGTTTAAAGCCCAGTTCTGGGGCGGCGTGATGGGGCCCATTATGCACAACATCAGTATGATCAGCTACGGCGTGACCGTCGGTGTCGGCGGTGTTCTGATGTGCACGGCGGGGCTCACCCCCGGCGCGCTGACGGTGTTCGCCTCCTACTCCCGCCAGTTCTCGATGCCGATCAATATGCTGTCCCAGCAGACCACCGTCATCTTCGCCGCCCTTGCAGGCGCGGAACGGGTGTTTCAGGTGATGGACGCCGACCCCGAAGCCCCTGACAAGGCAAACGCCGCATCCGCCGACGGGATGCGCGGGGATATCGAGCTGAAAAACGTCACCTTCGGCTACACCCCCGACAAGGTGGTGCTCAAAAACGTCTCCCTCTACGCCCATCCGGGACAAAAGATCGCCTTTGTCGGCTCGACGGGCGCGGGCAAGACCACCGTCACCAATCTGCTCAGCCGTTTCTACGACATCGGCGAGGGCAGTATCACCATCGACGGGGTGGACGTGCGCGACTATCCGCGCGACGACCTGCGCCGCAACATCGCGATGGTGCTGCAGGACACCCATCTGTTCACGGGGACGGTACGGGAAAACATCCGCTACGGGCGGCTGGACGCCACCGACGACGAAGTCATCGCCGCCGCCAAGACCGCGAGCGCACACTCGTTTATTATGCGCCTGCAGGACGGCTACGACACCCTGCTCGAGGGGGACGGCGCGAACCTGTCGCAGGGACAGCGACAGCTGCTCAACATTGCGCGCGCCGCCATCAGCAAGGCACCCATCCTCGTGCTCGACGAGGCGACCAGCTCGGTCGACACCCGCACCGAGCGACATATCGAGCGCGGTCTTGCCCGCCTGATGAAAGACCGCACCACCTTTGTGATCGCCCACCGTCTGTCGACGGTACGCAACGCCGATGCCATTATGGTGCTCGAGCACGGCGAGATCATTGAGCGCGGCAACCACGAGCAGCTGCTTGCACAAAAGGGACGGTATTACGAATTGTACACGGGACAAAAGGAATTGGATTAAGGTTAAAATCGCCGAGGTAACCGAACGGTTACCTCGGCGATTCGTGTGCGAGATTGTACACGGGAATACCCCGTCTTTGCGCATAATTGACGATGCGGCGAGCGTTACTTGCCGCATAGCGACTATACGCGATCAGATAGTCCGCATGCTCAACGGCATAGCGATTTGCTTGCGGAATGGCCACGTGCCGCGGGACACCCTCCAGCCCCGTCGGATAGCAGGAATCGTCAAATCCGCGCGGAACGTCTATCGGCTGCACGGCGGGATGGTACGGCAATAACAAGGTTAATGTAATATGTGGGTACGCGGCTTTGGCGGCGATCACCGCCGCCGCGGCCAAGCGATCAAAATTTCCGTAATGCCCGACAACAAAAGCGGTCACCCCATATTCAATGATGTGCCGTTCAACCGCTGCTCGTAACGCGGATGCCGCGCTCTCCGGCGCATCCCGATGCCCGATAAAGAAACAAGTTTTCATTATTTCACCCCTTTTTATTTGGTTTTGCCAAATATATTTCATTTTATTTGGCATTACCAAATATGTCAATCCTTTTTAACCATATAATACTGGTTGTAAGGTGGTGAGCAGATGAAACCAAGAAAGCTGGCATTAGGCACTCGTAATATTATCGGCGTCAGAGTGACCGAGGCACGCAAAGCGCAAGGAATGAAACAGGTGGAACTGCTCGCTAAACTGCAGTTAGCGGGTATCGATATGAGTGTCCCCGCTCTATCATTATTAGAAGGGCAAAAACGTCCCGTATCAGACATTGAATTAAACGCGTTAGCGGATATTTTGCACGTTTCTGTTGACTGGCTTTTAGGGCGGAAATGAAACCTATGCGTAATATTAAGGGCGACCGACGGTCGCCCTTTTTGTTTGCACAAATCCTCGCGGGCGACCGATGGTCGCTCGTTGTGGTTTGTACAGACCTTGTAACATCACGCACTTGTCGAATATTTCTTATTTTTGTCAGGATGATGTAGAAAATTCCGTCAGTTTTGCAGGTTGCAAGTATCGCGTTAAAGTGCTAAAATAAGAAAAAATTGTGAAAAGAGATGGAGAACTATGGCGAAATTCCGCGAATTCTTACAGCGTAAGAACATTGTGATCTCTCTGCGTCGCTACGGCATTGATGCCCTCGGCGCGATGGCGCAGGGTCTTTTCTGCTCCCTGCTCATCGGTACCATCCTCAACACGCTCGGCTCGCTGACCGACATCGCGATCTTTACGCAGGTCGGCGGCTACGCCACCCAGATGGCGGGCCCCGCGATGGCGATCGCCATCGGCTACGCTCTGCAGTGCCCGCCGCTCGTGCTTTTCAGCCTCACTGCGGTCGGCTGGGCGTCCAACGCCCTCGGCGGCGCGGGTGGACCGCTCGCGGTGCTGGTCATCGCCATCATCGCCGCCGAGCTCGGCAAGGTCGTGTCCAAGGAGACCAAAATCGACATTCTCGTCACTCCGCTTGTGACCATCTTCGCGGGCGTGGGGCTCGCCGCCCTCATCGCCGCCCCCATCGGTGCCGCCGCTAACTGGTTCGGCAACCTGATCATGTGGGCAACCGACCTGCAGCCCTTCTTAATGGGCATCCTCGTGTCCGTAGCGGTCGGCATCGCGCTGACCCTGCCGATCAGCTCCGCCGCCATCTGCGCGGCACTGGGTCTGACGGGCCTCGCGGGCGGCGCGGCGGTTGCCGGCTGCTGTGCGCAAATGGTCGGCTTCGCGGTGCTCAGCTTCCGCGAGAACAAATGGGGCGGTCTCGTCGCGCAGGGTCTCGGCACCTCGATGCTGCAAATGGGCAACATCGTGCGCAACCCCCGCATCTGGATCCCCGCCACCCTCGCGAGCGCCATCACCGGCCCGATCGCGACCTGCGTGTTCGGTCTGCAGATGAACGGCGCGGCGGTCAACGCGGGTATGGGCACCTGCGGACTGTGCGGCCCCATCGGCGTTATCACGGGATGGTTCACCCCCGCCGACAAAGCGCTCGCCATCGCCCCCGACGCGATGGACTGGTTCGGGCTTGCGCTCATCTGCATCGTGCTGCCCGCCGTCCTAACGTGGCTCATCGGTCTTGTGTGCCGCCGCCTCGGCTGGATCAAAGAGGGCGACCTCAAACTGGATCTGTAAACATAAAACGGTGTTCCGTCATTTGACGGAACACCGTTTTTATTGATCGAGGCCACTCATTGCGAGACACACCTGCGACGGCAGGTAGAAGAACCACGATAAGTTAAATCCCATAAACAGCACGTTGTGTAGCCACGATCCCTCGAGGATCGGCAGATAGCCATCGGCGGCAACCTGCAGCCCGATCACTGTATCGCACAGGATGAACAGCACAAACCCGACAAGCAGCACCGGCGACGTCTTTATCCGCCGCGCGGAAACGAGAATGTTGGCAATGAGATTTGCGTAATACGCCATCGACACGAGCGCCAGCGCATCCGTCCGCTCGCGCAGGACGACAAATGCAGTGATCTCCGCCACCGCGACAAGCGCCATCCGCACGATGAGAAGCGCGCGTCCGCGCACGGCGCGGTGCAACCTCACCGCATACAGCGTCTGCGCGGCGAGGAAGAACACCATCCCCCACATCCGCTCGATGGGGTTGCACACCACCAGACAGAAGTCCGCACCAACGATACCCGCAAGCGCGGCAACGAGCAGCGGGTCGCGCTTACCCACCCGCACCAGCGCATAACCAAAACACAGCACGATCGCCGCAAACTCGCACGCGATCAGTACGGTACCGCCCGCGGTGAGGATAACGCTGTAGAGAATCAGCTCGATGATCAAAAAGCCGAGGGTGATAAGCTCAAATTTTCGCCCGCTAACGCGCACAACACACACTCCCTTCGCTGATACTCGGGCAGTATACCACAGATTGAGCCAAACCGCAAGCCGATCGAGAGCATCAATCGACCAGCGACGCAAAAATCCCGCCCGCACCCTTGGGGTGCGGGCGGGATTTTGGCATATACTACACAATTTGATACAATGCAACGCTAATCGCCCGAGCGTTGCATTCGTTAAACGGCCGAATTAAGGTGTTACATAAAACTTTTGTACCAACGCATCATAGTCAGGTGACGAATCCACAGATGCTCTAAAAATAAGATTGCCGCTATAGTCATAAGCCGAATAAACGCTTTCTGTATAGTGCCAAATGCTACTGATCATAGGGGGTGTTTTTTCATATACTCCGGTATTATTGCTGGAAACGATCAAATAAAAATCCCCATAATCAATGAAGACATCCGGGGTACCTGCGTCAAAACCTGTCAGAAGACTATCGCTTTTGTAGATCGGCACTCCGTTCTTTTCTCCCAGTCGACTATCAAAATAATCTCTGCCGGTCTTCATATCCTTTCCGGTTATCTTCAAATCATAGCTTACTGTAAAAATCCAATCTTTCGGGTATCCATTTGACTGAGAACCAATAAAATCTCCGTCATCCGATTGGGCGCTAATTGACAAGACAAAACCATTTTCGGTTGTTTCCGCTGTATCCAAGCTATCAAAGTCAGATCCTGCAATCATTTGCGTATTGACCACAGTTCCAGCGCTGTCCAGGACTACCATATAAATATCCGAGGGTGAACTGACACCTCTTGTTTTTGTTTCCGGCGTTTCGAGCGTTCCGAAGAAATAAAAGTGCTCATTTACTTCAAAGCAGTATTGGAGCGCTCTTCCTGCGACACCATCAAGTGGTGTATCAAACAGAACATTACCGTTTTCGTCGCATTTGATAATCCGAGAGGCAAATCCATTGTCGCTGGCCCGGGTGTCTTGGTCATAAGCATAGTCAGAAAAGCCGAGCACAAACAAAAAACCTTCGTCTTGGGTAGCGGTAAGCGTACTCACATGATAGGCATCATCTGAATTGCAAATATAGGTGGCAAGGTTGTTTCCGTATAAGTCCATCATTTGAATACGGTGGGTAGCGGTTCTGTGTTCTTCGTTTGTTTCAACGATTTCTGCATTTAACAATCTGTTCTCGAACGCAATAACACCGTCAAAGAGATTATTCTCAACAATATGCCTAAAATCATCCGGGATCTGACCAACCTGAGCAACACTTTTGGGCGCATCGGGAGTTGCGGCTTGTTTTGTATTTGCGCAACCTACCAAAATAACAAGGCACATAAGAATAACAAGCATACACATTCCAAATGAACACTTTTTCATCAGATTCACCTTCCCCTTTCGTTATTGTTTGAGAATTAGTCCTCACCATTTTATTATACTAAGTTTCGATAAAAAAGCAACTACCGCCAAAGATACGAATTGTATCATTGGCGGTAGTTATTATGGTGCCGGTGGCCGGACTCGAACCGGCACGCCATCGCTGGCGGTGGATTTTGAGTCCACTACGTCTGCCAATTCCATCACACCGGCGTATGGAACTTAACCATTATACTGTATACCCGTCAAAATTGCAAGTCTTTTTTATCCGAATCTTTTCGCAGACACCGCCACAGCCAAAAAAGCCCGAATACGACCGCCCCGCCGCAGATATAGCCACTACAATCCAGCAGCACGTCCGTCACACGCGGCGCACGTGCACTGACAAACTGCAGCAGCTCGTCCACCGCCGCGACCACGGGCCCAAACGCACCCACCAGCCACCACGCGGGGCGGCGCGTGCCGCGCACCGTCAGGCGATAACCCATCCACTCCATCCCAAGCAGAGCGTATTCCGCAAAATGTGCGACCTTACGAATGTTTTGATATAAGAAGGTGTCATACACCCACTCGCCGAGCAGACTGCCGAGAAAACCCTGCACCGACTCGCTCTGTAACCGGGACAGCTCCTGCCCGAGCAGCGACTGCCCCCAGATAAACAGCACGGTCAACGTAATAACCGCCCACCATACCGCTGTTTTTATCCGTTCGTGTTTCATCGAGTTCCTCCGCGATCGTTCTTCCCCCATATTGTACTCCGCCAAACGGTAATCTGTCAACTTTTCTCTTGACTTTTTCCCCGTAAACACCGATAATAATGACAACCCATTACTTTTACGAGGTGTTTGCTATGCGTTGTAAAGTTGTCAACATTCCCGCTCTGGATAAGCACGTCACCGCCACCGTGACAGCCGACATTGCCGCAGGTAAGATCGGTGGCGCGGCTGCCGCGCTCGTCGACGCGCAGGGGGTACAATTTGAAAAGTATTATAGCGGCGATGAACGGTTTTCCGTCACCGAAAACACGCTCTTTCGTCTCGCGTCGATGACCAAGCCCATCACCACCGTCGCGGTGATGCTGCTCGTCGAAGCGGGGATGATCGGGCTCGATAACGAGGTGCACCGCTATCTCCCCGCCTTTAAAGATCTGTGGGTCGGGCGTCTTGCGGATAACCGCGTCGAGCGTCTGCACAAGGCCGAGCCCATCACCATCCGTCATCTGCTCGCCCACGCGAGCGGTCTCGGCAGCGGTCCCGTCGGGGACTGGGCGGAAGCCCATCGCCCTGCCGAGGGACTGGCAAGCCTCGCGGGCGGCGTCGACTACTACGCCACCGTACCGCTGGATTTCGCTCCCGCCTGCACCCACGCCTACAGCGCGGTGTTCGGTTTCGATGTGCTCGCGCGCATCGTTGAGGTGGTCGCGGGCTCGCCCTTCGACGAATTTCTCAAGAACAACATTTTTGAGAAGCTTGGGATGACCGATACCACATTCACCCCTACCGACGAGCAGTGGTCTCGGCTCATCGCGATGCACACCGTCCTCAACGGCGAGGTCGCGGTCGACCCAATGACCCCGAACGCCATCTTCTTCTCTATCCCAACCCACTATTTCTGCGGCGGCGCGGGGCTGGTGGGCACGCTGCGTGACTACACCCGCTTTGCGCGGATGCTGATCGGGCGCGGCACGCTCGACGGCGTGCAGCTACTCAAAGAAGAGACCGTCGCGCAAATGGCGACCCCTCAGGTCACCGCCGGCAATGCTCCGAACGCCTCCGAGGTATGGGGGCTCGGTATGCGGATCGTGCAGAGAGACCACCATCTGCCCGTGGGCTGTTACGGCTGGAGCGGCGCGTTCGGCACGCATTTCTGGATCGACCCCGTCAACGAAATAGGCGGCATCTATATGAAAAACTCCCGCATCGACGGCGGGGCGGGCGCGTCTACCGCTCGTCAATTCGAAAAGGACGTCTACACAAGTATGGAATGAGGGATAACCATGGATCGGCTTCATCCCATCGGTATTGAGCAGGTCGCGGCGACCGTCTGCGGGCTGCTCGCCGCGCCGTCGCGCGACGGCGCGGCGGTGGTCTCCTCGCGGCGGCTCGCGGAGGATTCCGCCATCATCACCGAATTTACCGAACGGGTGATGTCCGACACCGCGTTCCCGCTCGGTCACGCCGTATGCGACAAGGTCAAGAAGGATCTGGATAACTATTTTCACCGTAAACACTGAAATCCCCGCCCGCGACAGTTGCCGCGGGCGGGTGTTCATTATCCCCCGTCTCCACGATCGTAGCGGCAGCGCAGTTTTTTTAACGCCTTGGTTTCCAGACGGCTGACATATGAGCGCGAGATGTCCAACCGCTCGGCAACCTGCCACTGGGTGAGCGGCTGCCCGCCGAGCCCGTAGCGCAGCACGATGATCTCTCGCTCGCGCGCGTCCAGGCTCTCGCGGATATACCGCCCGAGCTTCTCGGTGTTAACCTTGCGGTCGAGATCGTCAACGATGGTGTCCTCCTGCGCGAGCACGTCTATTAACGTCAGCGGGCGTCCCTCGCCGTCGGTGTCGATCGGCTCGGACAGCGATACATCCTGTGCGGTCTTTTTCACGGCGCGAAAATGCATCAGGATCTCATTCTCAATACACCGCGCCGCGTAGGTCCCCAGCCTCGAGCCCTTGGTCTCGTCGAAGGTGTCCACCGCCTTAATGAGTCCAATCGTGCCGATGGATACGAGATCCTCCTGATTCTGGGCGTTCGCATAGTATTTCTTGATGATATGCGCGACCAAGCGCAGATTGTGCTCAATGAGCTTCTGCCGCGCCGCGCGATCGCCACCCCTCATCGCGGCGAATGCCTCACGCTCCTGCGCGACCGTCAGCGGCTTCGGAAACGAGCCGCTGTTCACCACGTGCAGCACCATAAACAGCATACGCGACAGAACCTGCATCACCATTTCCCACATAGGGCATCCCTCCTGCCCTACTGTATGCGCAGAAAAATCGGAATTTGCCAGTCCCGCCACGGGAAAACGAAAACCCTCTGTCCATTTGCACACGCCACATAAGGCAGTAATTTCAAAATACTAAATTTTGGGCGTTGCAAAGGTAGAAAGAGACCGAGAAAGCAGAAATGCTTTTCTCGGTCTCTTTCTTTATATCCGTACATTCGACTATCAAGCCTTCTTTAAGTACAATTATTGTAGAAACTTGAAGGAGGTTATTTTTATGGCAAAATTTATTGAAGAATTCTACTACGGAAATCTTGATCCACAGGCTCGTAGTACAAAGGAAAACAAGACAAGTTTGTTTTCGGGGTTGGTTTTCTGTCCCGATTGTGGTTCTAAACTTCACTTCTGTGCAGCCAAAAGCCTGAAACCCAATCAAGAGTTTTATCGATGTGCCAATTACAAAGACGGCAGAGGCACTTGTAAAATACATTATATTCGTAATGTATCTCTTGAAAAAATAGTGTTAAAGGCAGTTCAAGATATGGCTGATTTTGTTCATTGCTATGAAAATGTTTTTCTTTATATGATTGCGAAAAATAAGCAGGCATTGCGAAAAATCGAATTTGAAAAGCTTAAAAGGACTGTTGCTAACAGTACAGTACGTTTGGGTGAAATCGACAAACTGATGTCTAAATTGTATGAGGATAATGCACTCGGTCGCATAAAAGATGACTTCTTTCAAAAGATGATGATAAATTACGAACGAGAACAAAAAGAATTGATCGAAATCGTTACCAAAGGTGAAGAAGTGTTGCAGGATAACCAACAGAAATCTGACAATATACGACTCTTGATTCAGACCTTCAGGGAGCATACAAACATTACCGAACTCACACCAACTCTTGTAAACAAACTCATTGAGCGCATTGAAGTTCATAACAACGACAAGTCAAGCGGGCATTGTTATGTAAAAGTAGATATCTATTTTACCGGCGCGGGAATGTTCGAGATTCCAAGCATTGATAGAATACAGCAGTTATTAGAGGAAGTTCGAAAGAATCCGGAAGGCCACCGCCTTGTGGCATAAAAAGAGAAAGGTGTAACCCCGTTTTCGAGGTTACACCATATCTCATTCAAAAAACATCCTTATGGGGCGTGCCCATTTGGGCAGAGGGTTTTGGTTACAGAAAGAACGCCTTGAATTGGCTCTGGCAGCGCGAACAGGTGACGGTGCGCCGTCCGCGACGAATCGGCAGACGAAGCCGTGCCGAGCAATACGGGCAGGTGCGATACCGCCAGCGGCGAATATCACGCAGACGGATGAACTGTCGCCGACACCACGCTTCGACCGGCGTCCACAGGCGAATAAACCGCTCATTTTCCGCCTGACGGCGAGGGATATTGCGGGACAACGCCCGCCAAATGAGCACCACTGCCAGCGCCGTGCCAAGCACGGACAGCACCCAGCCGACAACGCCGCGGCGCACAAACATCTGCACCAACCACAGCACCATATAACTCCAAAAGAGAACATTATTCAGTTTATCCGTGCCGTAACGGCCTGCCATAAATTGCATCAATGAATTGCGTAACCGATAAAACATTCCTATCACTCCTACCCGTAGTCTACCACCCAATTATGAATAAACCCGCACAGGTTTGTAAACTTTTTGTATCCGGCATAAGTCTAACGCCGCAACCGTTAGTTGCGGCGTCGTCCAAAGGTCAGATCTTCGTAATATCGTAGGGAGTGGTCTGGTAGACGTAGTAATTGAGCCAGTTATTAAACAGCAGATTGGCGTGACTGCGCCAGGTGACCAGCGGCTCCTTGGTATCGTCGTCATCGGGAAAATAATTTTCCGGCACGTCGATGGGCAGTCCCGCCTCTTTATCCCGCACGTACTCGCGACGCAGGGTGTCCGCATCGTATTCCGAATGCCCGAACACAAATACCTGCGTGTTGGAGTCGTTTTTCAGCGCGTGCACACCCGCCTGCGGGGAGGATGCGAGAATTTTCAGACACGGCACCGCCTCGATATCCTCGCGGCGCACGGTGGTGTGGCGGGAATGGGGAGCCATAAACACGTCGTCAAAGCCGCGGAACAGCATCACGTTCTTATGCTCCACAATATGGGGGTAAACGCCGAACAGCTTCTTGTCCAGCGGCACCTTGTTGATGCCGTAGTGGTAGTAAAGCGCCGCCTGTGCCCCCCAGCAGATATGCAACGTGGAGTGAACGTTCGTCTTAGTCCACTCGAGGATCTCGCACAGCTCCTCCCAGTAGTCCACCTGCTCGAACGGCATCTTTTCCACCGGCGCGCCAGTGATGATCATCCCGTCAAACTTGCGCTCGCGTACCTCGTCAAAGGTCTTGTAGAACGAAAAGAGGTGCTCCTCGTCAACGTTCTTGGCCTTATGGCTCTTAGTGTGCAGCAGCTCCATCTCAATCTGCAAGGGGGTGTTGCCGAGCAGACGAGCAAGCTGGGTCTCGGTGACGATCTTGGTGGGCATCAGATTGAGCACCAACAATTTCAGCGGTCGGATGTCCTGCGTAATTGCCCGCGTCTCGGTCATCACAAAGATGTTTTCCTGCGCCAGCGTTTTGACCGCGGGCAGCTTGTTGGGTATTTTGATCGGCATCAAGATCCCTCCTTTTCAGCAAGATAGTCTAATGTATTCTGTCAGATCTTATCCAATGCCTGCGCAATGTCGGCGATGAGATCTTCGGTGCCCTCGATTCCGCAAGAGAAGCGCACAAGGTCGGGGGTAACGCCCGCCGCGACCAGCTCCTCGTCGGTGAGCTGGCGGTGGGTCGCGCTCGCGGGATGCAGGCAGCAGCTACGCGCGTCCGCAACATGGGTCTCGATCGCGGCGATCTTCAGGTGGCCCATAAACGCCTCGGCGGCGGCGCGGCCGCCCTGAACGCCGAAGCTGACCACGCCGCAGGAGCCGTTCGGCAGATATTTCTGCGCGAGGGCATAGTCCTTGTCGGTCGGCAGACCGCAGTATTTCACCCACGCGATCTTGTCGTGCGCGGACAGGAACTCCGCCACCGCCTGCGCGTTCTTGCAGTGCTGCTTCATACGCAGGTGCAGGCTCTCGAGGCCGAGGTTGAGCAGATACGCCGACTGCGGCGACTGGGTCGTGCCGAGGTCGCGCATCAGCTGGGCAGTCGCCTTAGTGATGTACGCACCCTCGATGCCGAAGCGCTCGGTGTAGGTAATACCGTGGTAACTGTCATCGGGCGTGCACAAGCCGGGAAATTTCTCGGGGTATTTCGTCCAATCGAACTTACCGCTGTCGACGATGCAGCCGCCGACTGCCGAGCCGTGGCCGTCCATATATTTGGTGGTGGAGTGGATAACGATATCCGCACCCCACTCGAACGGGCGGCAGTTAACGGGGGTGGCGAAGGTGTTGTCGATGATGAGCGGCACGCCGTGCGCGTGTGCGGCGTTCGCGAAGCGCTCAATGTCCAGCACGACCAGCGCGGGGTTCGCGACCGTTTCGCCGAACACCGCCTTGGTGTTGGGCTTAAACGCCGCCTCCAGCTCCTCGTCCGTGCAATCGGGCGCGACAAAGGTGAAATCCAGCCCCATCTTGCGCATCGTGACGTTAAAGAGGTTGAACGTGCCGCCGTAGATGCAGGACGAGCACACCACGTGATCGCCCGCCTGCGCAATATTAAAGATGGAGAAGAAAGACGCCGCCTGACCCGACGAGGTCAGCATCGCGGCAGTACCACCCTCCAGCTCGCAGATCTTCGCCGCGACGGTGTCGCAGGTGGGGTTCTGCAGACGGGAATAGAAATAGCCGCTCGCCTCAAGGTCAAACAGCTTGCCCATATCCGCGCTGGAGGTGTATTTGAAGGTGGTGCTCTGAATGATCGGCACCTGGCGGGGCTCGCCGTTGCCGGGGGTATAGCCGCCCTGTACACATTTGGTCTCGATGGTTGCCATAACACATTACTCCTTTATTCTCGAAATAAAAAACCGTCCCAAAGCATTGCCTTGAGACGGATAAGCTCCGCGGTACCACTCAAATTGCCGCCCTGCAGGCGACCTCTCTACGGGCTCGATCAAGCCCTTTGCCTTAACGCGGCAGAACGGACGACCCTAATGCGGCACACGCCGCCCTCAGGCCGTCGGCTCAAAAGCCATAGATCGCTGGGACACTCCGTCGTCGGCTCGCACCGCCCGCCGACTCTCTGATGACCTCCTGTCCCGATCCTCTTTATCATCGCCTTTCCTGCATTATAACAAACCTCGCGGACGGTGTCAATAGATTTTTTGCCCGCACACTTGCAGCAAATCGCACAGTATGGTAATATAAGGTTATACTATATGAGGAGGCATTCTATGTCCCACATCATCCTGATGAATATTATCGCGCGCATCCGAACCGACTTCACAACCAAGTTCGGTGTGCCGCGCCAGAGTGGGATCGTCCCCGCGGTCAAGGCGACCATCGTGTTCGAGCCGGAATACCGCAACCCCGACGCTCTGCGGGGACTCGAGGGCTTCTCGCATCTGTGGCTTTTGTGGCACTTCTCGGAGGTCAAGCAGGAAAACTGGTCGCCGACGGTGCGCCCGCCACGCCTCGGCGGCAACACCCGCATGGGGGTGTTCGCCACCCGCTCGCCCTACCGCCCCAACCCCATCGGCTTATCCTCGGTGAAGTTCGAGCGCATCGAATGGGATACCCCCGAGGGTGCGGTCATCCACGTCTCGGGCGCCGATCTGATGGATGGCACGCCTATACTGGATGTAAAACCATATCTTGCTTATACAGACAGTCATCCAGATGCCGTGAGCGGCTTTGTTGACGACCTCGGCGACCGCTCCCTCGAGGTCGACTGCCCTCCCGCCCTGCTCATGCCGCTGGCGGAGGAGCAACGCACCTCATTGCTCGGCGTGCTCGGGCACGACCCGCGCCCAACCTATCAGCACGATCCCACGCGCGTATATGGGATGGCTTTCGGCGGCTGGGAGGTGCACTTCACCGTCGCCGACGGCGTTCTGCAC
>CAJGCA010000004.1 GCA_904501705.1 Clostridiaceae bacterium
CGCCCAATAATGTGAAAATCTTTGTGGGCATTATTCAAATTCAACAATTTCGGTTTCGTCCTCAATCCAATTTGATGCGTCAATGGCTTTTCCTTTTGTGGAAAATATGGCTTTGTGCTTTTGGGATGAAGCCCAATAATAAAGAATCAATTTGCCATTTGCTTTGTTTCGCAAACCATACAATTTTTGGTATTCGCTTGTTCTCATATCAAAACAACTTTTGGTATTCTCTTTCCGGCAAATTCGCCTTTACCCATTTCGGTTCGTTGACCAAAGCCCAACGGCCAAAATGCATTAACAACAGGGCATCGGCATTCCATAAGGATACATCCACGCCCGGATAATATTGCGCCGCCGCTTCCTTATACCGGCGTTTGCGGTCCGCCTTTTCCATATGGTCCCCGCGCACCCTCAATTTCAATTTCGTTTGCCACGTCAATGGATGCGTTAAGACATACGGGATGCCGGCCGTTTCGATAAGGGCTTTCAAATGTTCAAAATTGGCCATCATCTTTTGAATGCGGTACAACTTGCCCATTGCGGCCCGGTCCCCCTGTACGGCAACATCATCCGGACGTACTGATAACTTTTCAAGAAAGACAATTGGTTTGTAATTCTCAACGTAATAGGCAAAGAAATCCCGCAATTCGGTTATGTCTTTCGGCATCTTCACGGTCTTTGTCTTTTGGCCGGGAATAAATACGGCGATTCCACCGGCCGCACCGGGGTCCACCCCGATAACACAATTGATTTTTATTTTCTGTTCCATTATTCAAATTTAATGTAATCAGTTATTTCAATGCCATCGGCAACCATCTTATCAAATGCCGCCGTTAACGCCTTGCGCCGGGCCATCGTGAATGCCCCGTGTTGTAATTCCGGCGCATCGGTTCCCGCCTGTTCCAACCGGCGAATATCTGAAACCATCCCTTTGCGGGCATACAAATTTATCATCCGGTAATAGATTGCTTTTTGTTCATCAATCGTAACGGCTATTTTCGGGGCCAATCCCGCATCCGCTAACAGTTGATAATATAACATTTCGGCAATCGCGGAAATACCGGGTAAACGGCCGTTTTCCTTGAAATATTCGAATGCCTGTATGCAATCGCGTTTGGTTTCATTTCGCAACTTTGTTTTATCAACTGATTCAATTTCCGATTCAAGTTCCGGCGGCATTGCATCCATCGCTTTTTTCAATACGGCCGCCCGTCTGTATTTGTATGCGTTCAATATCTTGCATACATATTCAGCGTTGAATTGCTGATAATGCCCCCGGTCGGCTTGACCGTCCCGGCCCTTGGGCAAGTATTCATCCAATTCGCCGGTTAGCGACATTTCAAACGCCATCCGGAAATCCTTTAACGTAAATGTCGGATAATACCTTTTCAGTATTTCGGCGGTACGGATAACCAAATATTGCCGGTCGCTTTCATCCGTTGCACGGTATCCAACATCCTTGCATATCCACGTTAATGCGGTGGCAAGTTCGGAAGAAAGTTCAACCGGCGTATGTTCGGCAATCGTCTTTGCCGTGGATGCAAGAAATACGGCCCTTTCGACGGGAACCAATACGGCCATAACGTCCGGATTCTTTGCCATATCCCGGCGAATCATAACGGCCGATTTCCGGACCGGCGCAACCATTATTTTGTTGTTCTGTTCCATTGCTTAATCGGCCATATCTTGTAAATACTTGATTGCATCCGGGGACAATCCCGGGCCGGTTCCGCTTTTCCGGTGCAACTTGCCCTTTTCCATATCGCCACGAATAAAGTTCCGGGCCGTGGCAATCCAATCTTTCATCTTTTTACCCTTTTGCGCGGACCAATCCGCAACGGCGTGGTAATAATACACAATTTCCACATCGGCAAATTCCGGGGCCGTAAATTCGGCGGCAAATGCGTTGTAATCAGCAAACCGGGAATTTTCAAACAGACACGCGGCCGGTTCGGCGGTCCGGCGTGGCCGGGTAACTGTAATCGTTTCAAATGCCGGTTCGGACGGGAACAAACCGCCATCGGCGGATTTATCTTCAATGTTCGGATTGGTAATGTTATAGTTATTATTTACCGGGTCCGTTTTCGGACCATTTGCCGGTCCGTTTTCGGTCTTTTCTTGGTCCGTTTTCGGACTATTTGACCGGATTTGTTCTTTTTTCTTATTCCAATATGCGCAACGGGATGTGAACCGAACGTATTTAATGCGGCCCAACTTGGTTAATTCAACAAATCCCATATCGGCTAATTCCGTTATGTTCTTGTAACAACGTTTGGCAACGCCGAACAGTAACGGGAAATCTTCGGCCATCTTTTCGTCGGAATATTGATACCATACGTATCCGTCAATGGCAACAGTCTTTGACCATACCGGCAACGTCATAAACGCCGCCAAAGTTGAAACCTGTACCAAAGACAATTCGTTGATTATGGCAAATTCTTGGTCTATTGTAAAACCGTATGTCATTTTCTAAAACAATTATATGAATTATCAGTATTGTTGATTTCCCCTTGCGCAATTGCCATATCTTCCCAATCCTTTGTTGTAATCCATCTTATCAAATCGGGCAAAATATCCGCAAACAATTTGAAATATGTTCCGTACCAACCTATTTGATGGGCATTCATCGCAATTTTCATCAACATTTTTCCATCAATTCCGCATCCAAAAACATTACAAACTAAATGCAATGTTGCGTGTGTATGCTTTGGTAATAATACCAAATTGTCAATCGCGTTATTTCCACGGTTTCCGTCAATATGGTGTATATCATATTGCGGCGGAATCTTTATGCCATAATGTTTTTCGTATAACTTGCGATAATTCATAAAACAAAAACGCCCCGTATTTGGGTCAACGGTGGCCGCCGTTGGCTTACTTTACAGGGCATTAAATTTCCGTTACGTGTGCGGCCACACACGATTGTTGCCACAAAGATAGTTATTTACAATTCAATTCCAAAATGTTCTTCCAATGCTTTTTTCGTATCAACCGCCAATTCGGGGAATAATCCGCCGGTCGTTATGGCCCTGTAATCATCCATCGTTTCACAAAAGAATTGAAAGAAAAACGAATTGTAAACGTTCCGGCCAAATCCTTTTCCAGCGTTCGGGTGCGTATCGTAAAAGCGCGTTTTGGCTTTGACAATTTGACGAAATAATTTCGGGTATTTCTCATAATCCCGCAAACCATTTTTATATGCAAGAGGACAACCAACACAACCCAAACGGCGTTCAACGTGAAATTGTCCGTTTTCATCATAATAAACCGGCGCACATTTTATCCCGCGTTCCTGTATGAATTGTGCAACATCCTCATCGGTCCATTCAAGAATCGGCAAATATATTCGGACTTTTTCATTTTTTGAATATACCCGGCACATTTCGGGTTCTTTATATCGTTTTGCCCGGGCAACTGATTCGCAACGGCGGATTCCTTGTATTGCGCGGTTATATACTTTGTATTCTTTCAAGATTTCGCAACAGAAACGGGCAAACCGGGACGGTGTACCGCGTTGCTCAACGATTTGCAAAAACGACATTTTCGGTTTCAAGATTGTAACGCCGTTTTCCTTACAATGCGCAATCGTTCCCGGCGGGTCAATCGTGGTATTCTTGTATATCGCTTCGAATGGAATACCGGCCATTTTGGCGAGTTCCAAGATTACGTCCGAATCCTTGCCGCCGCTATACGACAATTCAATTGGCCCGTCTTGGGGTATAGATTGCAACAACTTTATTGCAAAATCAATTTTACGTTTTAATTCCATAATCAAAAAAATTCCCGGCATTTGGGCCACGACGCACCAAATACCGGGAATCGAACCGCAAAGGGTTAGCGATAATTTTCCGTTCGTTGGTCGTGGGCAACGTTATTCGGTGCAAATATAGTTATTTTTCTTTTCCCGGCAATAGTAACGACAAATTTTGTGTGGGGGCCATCGCATCCCGGATTTGGGCAATTCGGTTATCATTTGCCACAAGGGAAACAACCGGGTATCTTGAATTTGTGTTTGGCTTGTTGCTTTTGGCAAACTGTACCGACAAATCAAATACGGTTCCGGTTACGGTTCCCCGCATTGCCTGTACACCGTCGAATGATTCCCGGATGTTCCGGATTGATGATGCCTTGCCCTTTGTGCTGAACTGCCACACGCCCACAATGCCACGAACGGCCGGGATAATGAACCGCAACGTTAAGACGATATCCCAATTTTCGGCCCCGCGTTTCGTCGGATTATTGGCCGTAATCTGTTGCATTATATCCGGGTATTGGTCCACGGAATACGGGGCATATTTCTTACCATCCCATATTTCGAAAATACGGCCATCCCCACGGGCAACCAATGCACCCTTATCATCACGATATTCGTACCTCTCGTTGCATACCTTTTCCGCTTCATCAGATGGGAAAACAACTTGAATCGTTGCGGGTTTTTCGCCCAACGCTTGCGCAAACATACCGGCATATTTCCCCGATGGTATGAAATAATCCACGGAAACCGGGTATTCCTTGCCGTTTTGGCCCATCTGTTTTTTACCGATGTGCAACCGGCCGATTTCGGGTAATTCAAGGATTCCCGCGCCCTGTTCGGGCCTGTATATTCTTCCGCCCATAATTACAATTCTTTTGGTGTTGATGGTTCGGAAAATGCATAACGTTGGATTGCATCAGCAAACGCGTTTTGTGCATTTTCCATCGCCTTTTTCAATTTTTCGACGTGTTCGGAACGGCGCATAAGTTGGGCCAATTCGGCATCCTCAATATTTACATACCAAACGCCGAACGATGAATTGGTTTCGTGAATTTCGGTTGCATCCTCTTTGGCAACACAACGCGGTGTCCATCTGTTTAATTCAACCGCACGGGTTCCGTTTTGGAATTGCTCAATAAGACGAACACGGAAAACGTCTATTGAATCCATTTGCACCCTATAAACCGGGGAACCAATTGTTAAATCTTTGACAGTCATATTACAATTCGATTTCATCGTTTAACAAATTATCCTTTGCCGCCTGTTCCGCCATCTGTTCCGCCGTGGGGCCGGCGGGTTTGGCCGGTTCCGGTTCGTTTTCCCACGGCAAATGGTCGTTTTCCGGCTCAACATATCCGGCGCGGGCCTTTGCTTCAATGCACGGGTCGCCGTGTTCCCCTAAACAATAATCGCAATTCTTTTCGTGGCAATAGTTGTCGCAAACATCATACGGTGTGGGCGCACCACCGGCCCGGATAATTCTTTTCAGATTTTCCGTTTTAACGGGCTTTTCCGGTTCGGACGGGGTATTTACCGGTTCGGCGGCTTTCTTGTGAACAACGCCCTTTTTACGGGCCTTTTCGGCGGGCTTGGATTCTTCGGGCTTTTCCGGGGCCTTTGCCGCCTGTTCGGGGGCATCCTTTTCCGCTTTGCGGGTCTTTATCAGTTCAGACAACGAAAGCGTCAACACATTGTCGGAAATCTTGCCGTTGTCAAGGTCAAGAACGCCGCGAACAATCGTTAATGTGTTATCCCGCTTTTCATCCTCAATGGTCGCAAGGGCTAACAGATGCGGCAATTTCTTTGCATTGACCGAATCGGTTTGGTCTTTCAGATTGTACGACGGGGCCTTGCGCCAATCCTTTGGCGAAAAGTTAAACACACGTTCCACCGGGGAATCGGGGTAATTGAAATTCCACATATCCCGGTATAAATGTAGTTGCAATTCGTGTTCTTCGAAAAAGCCTTTGCGGCCGCTTTTGAAATCCACAATGGCCCGGAATATCTTTCCGCTTTTCGGGTCTGTCATTACGCACGGCAAATCAAGGCAACCGGCATAATGGTAAACCGGATGTACCAAAGCAATTTCAACGGCCAAAGGTTTAACGTTGTAATCCCGGACAAATTGCGCAAATGCCAATACGTCCTTTCTGATTTTCGGCAACCATTCGGCAAATACCTTTTCGGGCAAATTTCCCTTTTCCATATAGGACAACAGGGCCGCCGGGACGGAATCGAAATCGTAACGCCTGTTGATAATCAGTTGTTCGAACTGAATGTGCATAAACGTTCCGTATGCCGCCGCAAGGTCGCGTTTTTCGGTCGCGCCATCCTTGCCGTTTGTAAGCATCCATTCCAACAGGACCGGGGACGTGGGCATTACCTGTTTCAACAACGTGGTAACGGACGGGTAAAATTCCGGGTTCCCGGCTTCGTCGTAACGGTAATAATAACGGTGTCCGTCTGAATTGAGTTGAAACACCCGGTATGGGGGTTCCCTCAATGCCGATGCATCGAAAAACAATGCGCGGATTTCCTCAACAGTCATTCCGGGCGCAATTTCGGTTTTCTGTTCCTGTTCCGGTTCGGTCAATGCGGCCAATTCCGGATTTTCATTTACTTTTTCCATCGTATCGCAATTTGGTTATTTCTTTTTTCCTCTGACATATTCGGCCATAAACGCCACACATATTCCGGTGGCAGACATCGCCAAAATAACTAATGGCCATATTTTGCCTAACAAACCGGCAATCGTGCATATCAGCACCAAACCCCATATAATGGCCCAAAAAAGATTCAAATAATTGTCCATTTCTTAATCGTTCGAAAGGCCAAACAGGAAATCCGCCGTGCATCCCGTCATTTCGCAAATGATACCAACCCAATTAATATAAATTCGGGCCGTTGAACCATTGCACAATGCGGTCATATTTACTTGTTGACCGGCGGGCGTGGAATCGGGCCACAGACGGGCCGCAATATCCTTTTTGAATACCTTTTTGCCCTGTCTTTTAGCGCGGGCAATCGCTTCTTCAATTCGCATCATAATTCTTTTTCGCTTTTAATGATTTCGCCACATTCGCGGCAACGATAAACATAATTGTCAATAACATATGAATTGGGCGTAAGATAATCGCCATCTTTCAATTCGTGGCCCTCTGTTTCCATATATTCCAATTCTCCCCCACAATCCGGGCAACCACCATCCCCAATGATAACAAGTTTGCAAAAGGCATCGAACACATCGGCCGAAATGGAATGTTCATCGTCCCCATAAAGATATTCAGCCAATACGGCGCAAACGTCTTTCACGTAACGGGGGCCGGTCGCTTCCATAACGGTGCGCGTGATGTTGTCCGGGTCACTATCAATCATACCGGCATCAATGAAGCGGGCGCAAAGTTCAACGGCCACGGTTTCGAGGTCAACGGGTGCCACCTTTGCGGCCGCAACCATTTTCAAATTTTCGTCAATCTTGAATTTCATAATATTGCCGGGTATCCGCCCGGTCGGGGTCTTGTGGCCCGGTTTCCCGGGCTGGGTTAATTTAATTTCTTGCGCGGTCTGCACATAGGGACGGACACATTGAATAACGACCAAGCGGGTAAACGGTTTCAACACCCATTTGTTTACTAAAACCCAAAATGCGGTTTTTTTGGATTTTGCCCGTGTGGTTATCCTTTATCGTAATGGTTGAATCTGTGCGGGCAATAACCGTATAACCCCAAACACATTCGTAATCGCAAATGCTTCTGCATTCGTAAACCTTGCCAATTTCAAAACGTACCATAACAAAAAATCTTTGCCCGGAACCCGCCGGGGCGGTGGTGTTGTATCCTCAACCCGGGTACAAAGATAGGTATTATTTTTAATTACCAAAATTTTTTTCATAATTTTTTATATTTTCTATTCATTTTCGTGGGGCCACGAAAATAGTGCGCCCTATTTGCCCCAATCTTATTTTTGACAGATTTTCGATTTAACGGCATTTCTCACAAAAGATGATAAGTTATACCACCCGGAACACAAAAGCCCGGAAAACGGCTTAAAATGGGCCATTCCGGGCAAAAAGGAATCCGGGCCGCATTTCACAACGCACCCCGGATTTAATAGTTTGTAGTGAACGAAAACTTAATCAATGGCAAAGATACAATAAAATCGGGATAAAACCAATTGTTATTTGTATTCAGCGTTGATGTGTTTATGGATTAGCGAATAAACCGCCGTTATGGCCTGTTTGTTTTCGTTGTATTCGTCTTTGGTGCAATCAGCCACGAAATTTTCGAATTGTCTGTACAGGGCTTGCAACTGTTCCAACGTCATTGTGTATCGGGTGCATCCGGTTTCGTCAATGATGCCGCGTTTGATTATGTCTTTACGGTCCGGCCGGGTTCCCATCTTGTAATGAATGAACGCCCGTTGTGCTAAATCCTTGGGCGCGTCGTCCGGGTGCAACAACAGGGAATAAGCGGATGCGAATTTGGCATTGGGTCGGGCGGATTTAATCGTTACCGTCACATAATCCCCCGGGCGCGTCATTTGGTTGGTTTCGACCTCAACAACGTAATGTTCGATTTTGTACGTTTCCATATCGCTTTTGAATTGTGGGGCCGGTTGCCCGGCCCCGGGGGTTAATTGTTGTTAATTAGGTTTTCGACCTGTTCAATTGTAAGGTACAACCAATTTCCGTTCTTTGCCAACGCGTGGGTCATTACGCCGAAAGCGGGTGTTTTCCATACAAAGTTTTCCGCGCCATTAATGTTGTGGTTAATGGGACCGTTCGCCATAAACAGATAACCAGACGTTCCGCGTTTTACATTCCCCTTGGTTGCGGCGGTGTATTCGATACGCAATGCGCGGGAACCCTTGGTTAATGTGTAATTGGTATAACAACCGTGGCGGTCAATTTCACATTCGAACCCGGCGTTTTTGGCTATTTCAACAATCGTTTTCATATCACTTTGGGATTGTGGCCCGGGTTG
This sequence comes from Clostridiaceae bacterium, assembly GCA_904501705.1. Lineage (GTDB taxonomy): Bacteria > Bacillota > Clostridia > Oscillospirales > Acutalibacteraceae > UBA5905. The sequence goes on from CAJGCA010000004.1 coordinate 8,737, forward strand.
CCCCGGGCCGGGTTAATTACTTTGAAAGTTGTGCAATCCGGCGTTCGATTTCCGAATGGAAATACGGGGTTGAATTTTTGAGAATTTCGTAATTGGCAATCGTTTCTTCCTTTGTATAGGATTTCCGGCCAAACATTTTTTTGTACATTTTGGTCACTTGCGTTTTTTTGTAAGTGGCCATTGATTGCGTTTGATACATTGTTTTGTTCTTTACCGGGAACCGGCCCGGGCCGTCGGATTCATTCCCGAATCCAAGGGCAAAGATACAACCTTTTTTTTGAAATACCAAAACTTTTTCTTTAATTTTTTCACTTTTTTTGAAAAAAGTTGCATTTTGCCCGAAAGAATACGCCCGGAACGTGGTATATTTGCATCTGTAACCCTTAAAAGTATTGCATTATGCCAATTCGTCGTGTGCCGGGCGGCTACCAATGGGGCCAAACCGGCAAAGTTTATCCCACAAAAGCACAAGCCGAAGCACAGGCCCGCGCCGCATATGCGTCCGGATACAGGGAAAAGCCCACGCAAAGCAAAAAGAAATAAGGAATTGGCGATTTTCGCCAAATTTCCCTATCTTTGCACCGTCTTTTTACCAACGTATCGCCCTTTCGGTATTCAGACCGCCACCCCGGGAATCGTCCGGGGTGGTTTTTTATCTGTTGTGGGGATTTCGCGCCCGGATTTGGGCGGCCAATTCCGGCCGATTCTTGCACATATAATCGTAAACGTACAATTCCCCATAAAAGCCGGTTTCCAATTGGTAACGGGCCAGCGTTTCCGGGTCCAATTCGATGCAAGATACGTACATTTCTTTCCGAACGTCCCGGTGTAATGCCCGTTCAAACGTTGGGTCAATGTATTTATCCCCAATCTTGACAAACGCGTGTTCAATCGGTAACAGGCCGTAACAATACGCGTAACCCTCAACGTATTTTGTCGGTAAATCAAAATCCAATATGAAATACCATTGTTCGATTATCTGTATTAAATCAGCGGCGTTCTTGTAACACATTTTTTGTTGTGTCTTGTAACCGGCGATTTTGAACAGGAAATGCAATTGTTCCGGCGTGAATACGTCCCGCATCGGCACACATTCAACCGGCCGTGCATCTTTGGCCTGTTGGTCGAACCACGCCTTTTGTTCCGGGTTCCAATCCAAGGATGCCCGGGCGCGTAATTCTTCGATGATTAGGTTTGTTTCCATCTTATTGCAAATTTGGTGTTGTTTTTTCGCCGCCGCAAGATTCGGCCAATTGTATGGCCATTGCTTCGTTTTCCGGGTCCTTTGGCACAACTATTTGGGCAATCTTGCCAAAGCAATCAAACAGATGGTAAACGGGCCGCAACGGGTGCATTAATTCATAATGGAATATTTCCGGGCCGTATTCGTTTTCGAACTCAAATGCCAATACCCGGCAATCTTCCAATCGCTTGCCGTATTGGGCAAGGATTTCCCGGTATTGGTCTTTTCGGGGTAGTGTTTTTTTTGCCATATTACTTTTGAATTTCTATTGTGCGCACAAATTCCCAAAACAGGATTCCAAACCCGATTGTTAACGAATATGCATCCGCATACGGGCAAAATGAAATTCGCAAACAGGGAATAATAAAAAACAATCGGTTTCCACCATCTTTGAAACCGCCAAACACAAAACGTTTCGTGTAAACAATTTTCAATAATCTTTTCATCGTATCGCTATATAATAAATTGTTTTTCAATAATTGGCGTGGCGGGATATGTTTGCCGATAATAAATAACAACCCCAACGGATTCCGGAAAAATAAGAACGTTATTATAGAAAAAACCATTGTTCTTTACATTTTCGGCGATTGTTTTCATTTCGTTTTCATCTTTTGCGAAACCATCGCAAATATGATAATGGATTTCCCGGTTTCCGTTTTTCTTTATTCCCCAAATAGAATATACTTTTTCCATATTTCGTTATTTACGTTGGCCGGTTTCCCGGCCCGGGTTAACTTATTTCATTTGGGAACGGATATATGAATACAAATCCCGCCTATCAACGCCCGTTCCGGCACAATCAAAACAAATGCCTTTACATACGTGCGCAAATGCCGGGATAACGCCTTTGCCGTTGCATTTTGCACACCTACAAACACCGGCGCGGATTGAATCGAACCCGGAACGGTTGATTTCCATAATACGGGCAATCCTCGTGGAAAGTTGGGTAATATCAATGGAACGGTAAACAATGGGTTCAATACCCGTTTCGCCCCACATACGCCATTGACGGTTTTTCGGCATCCAATGCCCAACATACCATTTACCAAACATTTGGAATTTATACCCAGTTCCGTGGCGTTTGCCATCATTACCCGTGTACATATAGCGGGAACCCGAATTAACTTGTTCAGCCGGAATAAAGACAATTTCCAACAAGCCGGAATCAATCAGCGTGTTAATGGAACGGATAATGTAATTGCGGTTATCGCCCGTGTTGGCATAACCGGCGGCGTTCAACATTTCGATAATATGGTTTTTCATAACAGTAAGAATTAAGCAACGTAAAAACTAATTTTCAGTCCCCGGCGCAACTTGCACACAACTTTATCGTCCATCGTCGCAAAGGCACGGTCCAAAAGACGGTTGGTTAATTCAATGTCGTTAACCATCTTGATAAGGCCGGAAACGCCCACAAGCGTATTAACCTTTTTGCCATCGAACAGGCCCGAAACCTTGATTTTGTAATTGCCGTTGATTTCGCGGGTGGTGTATTTTAACGTTGCCATAACTGTTTGTTCTTTTCCCGGAACCCGCCGGGTCGGTTGGAATCATTATCGCTTCCGGGTACAAAGGTAGTAATTAAATTTTAATTTCCAAAACTTTTTTTATAAATTTTTACATTTTGAGCAAAAAAAGTAATTTTTTGCTGAATTTTCGATTTAAGACACTTTTTCCGTCCGGATGATAAGTTATACCACCCAATGGGCGAAAGTGTCTAAAATGGGCCTTAAAATGCGAAATCGGCGGATGGCACAAAAAAACGGGGACATTTCACAACGTCCCCGGGAAAAACTAAAAAACTAAACTCTTATATGTATATATGGCTTCGCTACAAAGATAGTCATTTTTCAATTATTATGTGTTCCAATCCAATTATTGAATTATGCGGCGATTTTGAAACGCAATCCAATCGGCGGTTCTTTACTTTGTTGGTCCGCCACAGAAACCCAAGAAACCGTTTGTATTGGACCGTTTCGACCAAATACAGGGAATCACGATGTTCTAAAATTCCGGTAAATTCTTCGGCGGTTAAAAGCCCGTTAAAATCATACCATATATCGCCGCAATGGACGGATACGGCCGGAACCCTTATCGAATCCCGGATGATAACCACAGTATCCCGGGGAACGGCCCGCAAATCAATTATCGTTTGGGATTGCGTTTTATTCACGGCGGCCAAATCCCGGTTGCGGGTTTTCAACTGTTTTATCAATGCGGCATCCTCTGCCCGGAAACGTTCGTATTCCTGTATGGTCAATTCAAGCGATTGCACCCGGGCCGCATTCAAGGAATCCCAGACCCGGTATTGTTCCACATCTGATAACAATGTGGCCGTATTTCCCTTGTATCGGTCACGTTCGCCGGTCAACGTTTCGATTCGTTTGTGTTGAAACCAAACCAAACAAAGGATTGCGACCAATGCGGCCGCAATCCCGATTTCGATTTTAGTACGAACGCCCATTATCCGCCGATGTTTGTTTTATCGGTCGAATTGTAGGCCCAACCGCTTTCGGTGTGGTCGTACGAAACGGTTTCAACCGTTGACGCATCGGTGTACGTCAAGCACAAACCGCCGTTTTCGGCATCTTTGTACGAAACGACGTACAGATGTTTCGCGGTTCCGGTTTTCTTTGCAACCTTTGCGCCGATTTCCAACGCGTCAAGTTGTGCGCCGGTCAACGCCGTAATGTCGTCAACCTCAATGGGCGCGGCGGCGGCCGCAAGTGCTGAAAGGATGGGGGACAATGCGCCACCAATGTCAATTTGGTTGCCCTGTCCGGCGATTTTTTCGTTAATCAACGATACGATTTGTTCTTTGTTCATAAGGTGATAGAAGTTAATGGTTTACGGTTACAAAGATATTAAATTTTTCTACGCCCTACACAAATTGCAATTATTCGTAATGGTGTTTTGTGTGTTCGGGATTATCCCAAACCAAATGTTTTCCTTTATTGGCGGGTATTTGGCCCTTATGGATTCTTGCGTTTGTTTCACGGCACAAATTAGATTGGGCTTTACCAAACATTCCATTTTCACAACCAAACCGACGTGTTTTTTGCCCGAAATCTTCCGGCATTTTCTTTCCCCGATTCCACGCACGAACACCACGCGCATACAAACGCGGTTTCCCTTTTTGTGCCAAAGAAATTTTTTCCTTTTCTTCTGCCGTATGCTTTAATCCCTTGTGGGATTCCGACATTTTACGCCGGGTTTCTTCCTGTTGTTCCGCCGTGCGAACATTAAACATATTTCCACCATCGCCGCCCACAGTCATATTATACCCGTTTGGCATTGTTGTATTGAAATGTTCAATGTAATATCGTTCGCGTTCGTCCAATTCCGATTCGTCGCAAAGTTCAAGTATTTCGAAATCAAAGTTTTGTTCGCCGTATTTCCTCAACGCATTATGAAAATATGTCGTATCGCCATTTTTCGTTTTCCTTAAATGGCCATTTTTCCGTTGTTCAATATTGGTTGATTTCCCAATATAAGATTTTCCGTTAATGCGGTTCGTGTATCTGTAAATCCCAATCATACGGCAAAGTTATTGTTTTTTCTTTGCCACACAAACGGCCATCGGAAATTCGTTGCGTACAGAAAAACACGGGCAATCCTTTATCCATTCGTACCGGTTAACAACCCCGTTCCCGTCTTTATCCGGGCTTGCATCCCGGTGGCCGATAACCTCAATAATGGGATATTCCATTATAAGGTCCATAACCAATTTGTGCATCGCCAATTTTTGGGCATCCGTCCGGGTGTCTTTCGGGATGGATTTACCCCGGGCATCCTTTTTCGCCACGATGTTCCCGTATTTATCCCGCGTGGCTTCAAGGCCGCCAATATAACATATGCCAATGGAATGTTGGTTGTACGATTTCCCGGATACGCCCGCCGTATTGCAATGCGCCCCGTCCATCGTCAAAGGGCGGCCCACCTCAACCGTCCCGTCCAAATCAATTACGTAATTGTAACCAATCATCTTCCATCCCTTTTTCTTGTGGTAACGGTCAATATCAGCCGCACGAACATCAAGGCCGGCCGGGGTCGCCGAACAATGAATTACAATTGCATCAATGTTTTCTTTTTTCATTCTTCGTTATCGCTTTTTTCGCCATCCAAATCGTGTATTTCAACCGTCGTATCGCCGTGGGTTAATTTAACGCCCAATCCCTCGCGGATTGCTTCGCGTAATTCGAACAGGGATGCGAATGCAAACATAAAGCCCGCGCCCTTGAATATGGATGCGTCAATTACACCTTTCGGGGGAATGAATAACGAAACCACAAACATCCCAATCGTCATTGCAAGGCACACCCACAACGCAATCGTCGTGGATGTGCTTACTTTTTTCGTCATTGCCCGAAATTCACGGACTGATTGGTGGATACTCATTTGGGAATAGCCGCAAATTGGTTTATTGATTCTATCTTTACATACGCTTCCGAAACAATCGAACCGATGCGTTTACTTAACAAAGCGTATCCGGCTTCGGGAATCAATCTTACCCAACCGGGTTTCCAAAGTTTTACTTTTATATGTTCCATATCCGATTTGTTTTATGGTTGCACGGGTTCGGTAACGACACAATCGTAATCGTCATTGGTGGCATTGTAGGTCAAGGAATACGAACCGATAATGCCCGCATTTACGAACGCTTGCAAGATGTGGTCCATTGATTCCTTTTTGATGTAGTTTACCCCCAAACGGCGCAAGATATCCACGGCGTTCATCGGGTATTGCACATCGAAGAAAATCGGCGCGGAAACGTTGTCGGCGGTATCGGCGGGCAACCTTTCTTCCGTTCCAAAATCATCTTCGGAATAGTTCATATTTATCGGTTCGTCCAATACGTACACTTCCGGGGTGGCAAGTTCGTAATTCAACATTACGCCATCCATCGCGGCTTTGAAGGCGGTGGCATCTGAATCGGTGTAGGCGGAATCACGGATACTTATGCAATTTCCGGGGTTTGTCGTACTCGGTTCCATAATTGTCTTATCTACCATTGCATTATATGGCCCCCTATTGGCTATTGCATATTGTGAGCAGATAAGATTAGAAGCGCCTGTGCCCGAAATTAACCGCTTTGTGGATATTGCGGCGGTAAATACATCATTTGTACCCACCGTTTGCTTCGAATAAATTAATGTCCCCAAATCCACCTGTGCAACGCGCTTTTCAACCTTTGTAAGCATACCATTTTCGACGATGCCAACAAAGCGTGCGTCGCCCGCGCTCATCCACCCGTCCGGGGCAATCACGACGCTTTCGCCCTCGCCGTTCAACTTGCCCGTCATTGTGGTAAGCGGCAGATTTATTGTGCGCTCCCAATAGGGTTCGTATTCGCCGTTGCGGTAGCCGGACCAAGTTAGGCAAATACAGGTTTCAGAATCGCCGCCGATAACGGTTATATCCTGTTTGGAACTCACGGCGAAAAATCCGCCCGCATTGGGTGTTATGGCGTTTCCGTCCTCATCCGTTATGGATGTGTAATTGCCGATGATTTGGTAACAGTTTACCCCATTGGTAAGGTCTGCAACACCTGTTGCACCGGGCAAATGCGCCTTGCCTGTTTCCGGATTGAACAAATTGCGTCCTACGGTCTTGATGCCGATGGCCGTGGTGTTCTTTATTGCGCCGGGATTATGGGCATAATATGGCAGATAATACAGGGCTTCAAATTCTTCCACCGTTGCGGGTTCCTTGCCCTGTCCGAACATCAAGGTAAGGTCGATAATTCGTGCGGAATCTTTGACAATTTGGTATGTACCTTGATTATTGGAATAGATTTGAACCAAATTGGCCGAACCAATAACGGATGCCGTTATAAAACTGTAACACCATTTATATTCTGTCGTCGAAACGACATCCCCATTTGTTTGTGCAACTGTTCCCCCAGGGAAATAGTTAATGAATTGAACTTTTGAAGCAGTTACGCATTTCACGAGAACCATCGCCAAATACTTACGATTGGCAATGATATTAGTGCCGAAATTCTTTATTACCGTGCGACTATTTGCTCCCGTTGGGGTAATGGTCACAATTCCGGCGGCTTCCTCATAATCTTCGTTGGAAAATTGCACATCTGTCAAAGCATTTACCAACTGGTTCCACACGATGGAATTGCCGTACAACTTTTTGATTTGCGCCGTGCCACTACCCACATCAGCCGTTCCGCCCGTGGTGCGGAATGTAAACAGGGCCGGAACATAACCACGACCAACAAGGTTTTCAGCCGCACCGGCAATCAGCGAAGAATAATACCCATCAATACGGGCATAATTCAACAGAATTTCCGTCATTGCGGCCTGTGAAATCACTTTGGTTGTGCCATCCCCCAATGAATCCACAATGTCGGAAACCAACAACGCATTTTGAACGCGCAATTTGTCCGCATCGGTATAATCGTTGGTCGAAAGGCCCTTGCCCGCCACCTTGTCAACCTTTTTTAACAATTCGGTTGCGATGTATTGATTGTTCGGCACATTCAACAGGATTGCAGACCACGCGGATGAATACAAGAAAATTGCGATTTTGGAACCATCCAATTCAATGGGCGGCGTTACGAAATTTGAATACGTACCGGAATCAATCGCAATGTACATTACCCGGGCATCGGTGGGGGCCGGGTTTGTTTCCGGCTTTGCTTCGCCCATAAACTGATAACCCATACCCAATGCGTCAATCATTGCAATAAGGGCCTGTTGCAAAATATTGCCGGTTATTTCTTCGTTGCCGTTCTGTTTGATAACGGCGCGGATTGAATCTTTCAATTGTTGGTTATTTGCCATAATTCTTAATTATTGAAATCGTTATTGAAATCGTTGTTATAATCGCCCAATGTTTCCGTCATATATCCACGGCCGATTTTCTTTGCAACCGTTGCCGTGTCAAACTCAACATCCACGGCGGCAACATCGCCATTGTTTTCCCACGTCGGGGTTAACAAGAAAGAATCAACCTTGTAACGTTCGCCGTGATATTCGATGTTGATGTAATCAGACATTCGGATAAATCGCATTACGTCCAACAGGTATTCGGATGCAAGGAACGAAAAGCGGTATCTTTTTTCGGAAATCTGTTTGATGGGGAAAAAGTAACCATCCCGGGTTTCGCCCTCTTCTTCAAACACATATTCCGGTTTGGCAATATCGGCTTGCAGATATACCACGTTTTTGAAATTTGGATTGCGATATACAATTGCCCCGGCATCCATTATGAAATCTTCCCGGTCAAACCATTCAATTTTCAAATATGGTTCAATGTCGTTTACGACCGTGAATATTTCCGAATACCACGTATTATAACGGTCGTGAATCCGCAAATAATATTGGCCATCGTTCAGTTGCTGAAATACCGGGAAATTACTTGGAAATACGATTACATCGAATCCGTCAAGACCTTTAACCGTCAATCCGGCCGCAACCAATTCATTAATGCAATTTGCAATTAGATTATCCTTACTATCATAGATTTCCGCAACAAATATTCCATCGGGGGGTGCGTTTACGGATGCGGCATAACCGGAAAATTCGGAAATTTCATTGTTATATGTCAGAATATCCACCGATTCGGTTCCGGCCGGCAAATCCCAATAACCGGTAAATGTTCCGGATATAATCGGCCGATACGTGGCCAATACGTTGCGTTCTTCGTCAAACGCAACCATCATCGTGGCATTTTCCACGTCAATGGGTGCGGCGGGAATGTTATACAGATATATCCGGGAAAATCCCGAAAGACCGTCATACGCGGTTGTTCCGGTTCCATTCTTGTATCCTTGCAGACCTGTTGTTAATGGAACCTCTCTACTATAAAAAGCCCCGGATAAATCTTCCACACGTATGGGGTCCCGCATAATTTGAAATGGCAAAATGGAACGCCCCGGCGAAAACAACGGATACACGCGGTTGAATACCCACCATTTGCGGGCATTCTGTTGGTCCAACGATGTGTACCACGGCAATACGGACAAATTATTATTCGGTATCATATATCAACGTTGTTTTTGTGCTTCGACTTGACAAATTTACGGACATTTTTTGAATTACGCCGTTTCCCAATTCAGTTTTAATTAATTCGGTTAAATCCGGTTCCACCAATATGGGGAATTTTATGCTTTGACGCTTCAATTTTTTTATCCCGTAAACCGTCTGTGGAACGCCATTTATTTCCACATTCGGCGCGGGCATATCGTACATATAATAACGTTGCAAAAACATAAAGGAAACCCACCCATTTTGCAAAGTATATTCAGCGTTGTTAATTGTGAAATCCACATATGGCAACACATAATCGCCACTTGAATAATCAGCCGCGAGCAAAACGAAACCATCTTTGGAAATTTCCCCGGGATTCAACAAAATATAATCCACATCGGATGTGAAATTGGCAATGCTGATTTGTTCGATTTTTTCCGGATTGACATATTTTGAAAGAATATCAATCGGGTATCCATCGAACAATTCCGTAACATCATCCATCCACCCAAATTCGTAACGGGCGGCCATATCCGGTTTATCGAACTGATATTGATTCCGGGCAAAGGCCCACGGCTTGCCGCTTCGCGTTAATAGTTCCGTTGTTAAATCAATTCCCACGGTCGGGGAACCATCATATGAACCCCCATTGCGGAAATATGAAATATGTTCAATGTGGAATCGGTTGTTACCATCAATAAACCAATAACAACGGAAGCAATCGCGCAACATATCCAATATCTGTTTCAACGTAATTGGGGCCTTTTCGGCGGGCCGGTCGTAACCCGATGAAATAAGATTGGATTTCGGCAAAAAGAACAAGGATTGACGCACCCCGGTTATCGGGTTAACATCAAACAAGAATTTGGAATGGTTAGTATTTCCCCTAAAAGAAATATCCGGGGCAATTTGGGCCAATAGAACCCGAATGGCTGACCATATCGGTATGGCATTCTTTATCGTATATTCTTTTCTGTATTGGCGTTCAATCAACCAATCCATCAAGGAAAATTCAAACCAATAGGATATGCGCCCCCATCCAGCGCGGGCTATCGGGTAAAATTCCGGATTAGATAAAGATTCGGGTTCTTGATAATATTGCCCGGGCTGATACAATCCCCATTTAGTGGGTTCATCTGAAAGTTCATCAGAAAACCAAATTGATTGCGGCGCATAATATCCCGTTACCCGATGATAATTGCGGTTGTTATCCACTATATCATTGGCGGGTATATCATACGTGCCATCTTCCACATCCGTTATATAACGGGCGAAAATACTAACATCGTGGATATTCAATTTAACGGTTCCCGTTGCACCCGAACCGGTGGCGGGGTTCAAGGTTAATTCAACCGGATATGTTTGCGCCGGCTGATTAAGAAAAGTAACGTTCCATAATATGTTATTATTCGAATCAACAATGGAAAAACTTTCCGCCGAACCCGTGGATGAAGCGTTGTATGAATGCCGGAAGATATACGAACCACTTGTAAATTCTTGATAGCCCATACCCGACCACGGTTCCCCCAAAAAGGCATCGGGAATTACAGGCGTTCCCGTCTGTTCAACATCAATTATTCGGGCCGTCTTATTCTTGGAAAAACGATATGTGTTTTGCAATTCCGATTCATTGGTAACGGCCCGGCATTCCTGTTCCCACCACATCCCGGACAGGAAACAACCGATTGTGGTTTGCCCCGGGACGTAAACTTGTATCATTGGCCTTTTATCCATCTGAATGGATTGCAGATTGGGGGCCAAATCAATCAAATTAAATTCCTTTTCCAATCCGGCCAATACGGCATTATATCGGTCTTTCAATTCCGGGGTAACAATGGCCGTTTCATCATTAAATTGGCAATCAGTTTTCCAAAATTCGCCCGTCCAATACACCAACCACGATTTTCCATTGTTGTACGAAATAGAAATAACCAAATCAAATTGCGTATCAAACGGCTTGTTGCGGATAAACGCATAATCATCCCTTTGGAACGTCAATTTGCCCGAAAGTTTACCCCGGTAATATTGTTCATTTTGTTGCAATTCGTAATCAATTGCAACATCGTCACGATATACCGGGAACGCTTGCCGTGTATCCTGTCCGGCGGACAACTGAAATTTATAAATCGGATTCATATTAATTCGTTATCTTACGGGTAAGATTCTTATAATGGATAATCGTATTGCCTTGCCCATCCACGTATTGGGAACGGTCCCCCTGTTGACGTATTGCGGCAACATCCTTTTCAAGCCCGGAAACGTCCGTTTTCCCGCCGCCAATCATTTGAACGGCATAACCGGCCATTGCGGCATTTGCACGTTGGTAACGGTCTGCAAATGTGCCATTATTCAGCGAATTAATAACATCCGGGATAACGTCACGATACCGGCGGGAATTACGCTTGTTGATAATGGCAAAAAATTCGCCCCCCTCTGCCCGGCGGCGTTTGCCCGTCCGGGTTACGCCCAAATCAATGTCGTGGCCGCTTGCGTGGCTTCCACCCTGTAACAATTCAACCGTACCCTCGCCATATTGTTCGCTTTGTTGGGTAACTTGGAACGCCTTGATTTTTGCGGCCGTAAACGCACCCCACATCGAAGCCGTTGCCAAAGATGCCGCAACGATACCGGCGGCCCCCAACCCCGTGAACGCTTTCCAAATATTGGCCGTTGCCGTTACAAGGCTTGAAGCCTGTTGCACGGAATCCAATGCCAATTGTAATTTATTGGCCTGTTCCTGTTGCCTTTTGGCCTTTTCTTGATTCTTTTTCGCCAAATCCAATTCCTTTTGCGCGGTTTCAACCTCATTGGCATAACCGGCGGCACGGGCTTCAATTTCAGCATCCAAAGCCTTTTGCGCGGCATCCACTTGCGCATTGGCCGCGTTGGTGGCCGCTTCCGCCGCCGCATTCCACGAATCAATCAGCGAACCGATGGAATCTTTCATTGAACTAAACGCTTCGTTTAATGCGCTTTGTTGCCCGGAATCAAGACCGATGCCCAACAATTCATAAATGTTGTCGTATGGCATCCGGGCGGCTTCCTGTTGAATTGCGGCAATCGTATTTACAATCGCTTGCCGTTCCTGTTCTGTCATTTTGACAGATGCCGCCGCATCCAATTCCAATATCTTTTCCAACCGGGCCTTTTCTTGCGCCAATTGGAATTGTGTCTTTTGGCGTTCATTACGGGCCATCAATGCAAATTCGGATGCCGCCAATTCCTGTTCAGCATCCAACAGGGCCAAAGCCCGTTTCTTCGTTAATTCGGTTGTTTGGCGCATTATTTCGGCATCCCATTTGGCAATTATATCCGCTTCGCTTTGCCTTACATTTTCCGCCTTTTGGGCATTTTCGGCCAATTCAATATCGCGTTGCTTTTTCAGCAACTCAACCGTCAACGCAATTTCTTCTTCGGAACCCTCTTTAACGGCCGCCAAACGCAATTGTATCCGGTCCGCTTCCGCGTTCATTTGGTCAATGGCAATTTCATTGTTCAATTTTGCCAAATCCTTGCGATATTGTTCCCCAAGCAACAATAATTGGGCATACATTTCTTCCCTTTGTTGCGTGGTCAAATCGCGTTCGGTTTCCAATTCGCGGGTTAAATCCTCAATCTGCCGTTCATACGATATGCGCAATTCTTCCCGTTGCTTTTCCGCACCATCAGCCATAAGGGCAATCCGCATATCCTCGGTTTCCCGAACCGTTGCTAAATCAATTGCCACATATTTGTTTTTCAAATCTTCCAAATCGCGTTGGTATTTTTCTTCCAAATACAACAATTCTTCGTTAAGGGCTTCCCGTGCCTTTTTCGACAAATTGCGTTCGGTCTTTAACCGGTTCCGTATATCCTCAATTCGGCGTTCTGATGCTACCCGTAACATTTCATATTCACGGGTATATGAATCGGCGATAAGGGCCAATCTTGCATCTTCTGCCGCACGTATCGCATCCAATTCGGCTTTTTTCCTTTGTTGCGCCGCATTGCGGCCGGATGCCCGGCGTTGGGCAAGTTGTACCGCACGTTCGGTTTCAATCGTCGCTTCTTCTGTGGCGAGGTCAACACCGATTTGAACTTTGCGGCCGTAATTGTCAATCTGTCCTTGAATGTCATTAATGGCTTTGTCAATCTTGACATTTTCCAATGTGCCGTTCATATCCACATCCACAATAAGATGATGCTTCCCGGCGGCTTGCGCATTCTGCAACATCAACAATGTGCGTTGCAAATATTCTAAACTTGCCCGATTTTCATCAAGATTGTGGATTTCATCGTAATACAGTTCGGATAATTTCTTGTGGGCTTTTACCTTTTCTTCATATATGGCATCTTCCAATGCCTGTATTTCCTTTGTGCTTGCGTTACGGGCTTTGGCAATTTCCAATTCGTTTTGCAAAGCCTGTATATTTTCGTTGTTTTGACGCGTACGGGCCTTTGCGGATTGTTCCATATAATCAAGTTGCGCGGCGGTCGCTTTGTTCAAATTTTCCTGTGCTTTTGCCGCCTTATTGGCCCCGGTCGAGAATGCGACCAAAGCCCCCACAACGGAAATCAAGGCCATTGCCAAAAGCACATACGGATTGGCCTTTGCCACGGCGTTGAAAATCCTTTGTGCAACCGTTGCGGCGGTTGTTACCACAATGTTTTTCTTCTTTGTGGCCGCATCCAATTGTTCGGCCTTTGTTGCGGCCCTTGTTTGAAGAATGCGAATCCCCGTCATTAGGTTGGATTCCTTTTGCAACTGATTTTGTATAACGGTCAAGCCCGAAAGAACGGCAATTGATGCGCCCAATTTGCGTTGCGTTTCGGCGGCTTCTTCTGATTTTTCCCCGGTAACAGACATTAAACCGGTATAAACGGCCATTCCGCCGGATGCAACAGTAGCCGCACCCATAACCGCATCCAATTGTTGCGTATCTGATGCCATCGCCTTTGTTTCGCGTTGCGCATCCATCATCGCATCTTTCAATTGACCGGCACGCACGGCCATATTGCGGTATTCTTCGGAATTTTGTTCGCCTTGCGTTTTCATATACGCCATTTGTTGCGTTAATGAAATCAGTTCGGCGCGTAATCCTTTGGCCGCATCGGCATAATTTCCGACGTTCAATTGATGTTTGCCGGTTGCTTCCTGTAACCGTTTCATTTTTTCGTACAGGGCGGCGGATTCCTGTTCCAATGCCCGGCCCGCTTCCGTCCCTTGACGTTCGGCGGCGGACATTTCGTTTAACCGAATCTTATTCAATCGGTATTGGGCGGACAACCTGTTATAACTACCCTCCGCCGATGTATTGATTTGGGTAATCAGTTTGTCAATTTGGGCGGATTCCTTTTTGGCGGCGGTCGCTTCCGCAAACGCTTGCGTTGCTTTCCATTGGGCGGATGTAACATCCCGATATTCGGCAACCAACTTTTCAGATTGTTCCGTTACCAATTGGATGGCCTTGCGTTGGTCCTCACTTGCGCCCGAAACGCCCTGTATGCCTTTGGCCATTTCGGCGGCCGCGCCCTGTATCTTGGATTTCGCACCGTCGTATTTGGTAATCAGTTCGTCCAACTGTTCAATCAACTTGGTAATTGAATCGTCGGGCGTAATCAAATCGCGGTAATAAATTGGGTTCGGATTGTCCATAACTTATTTTTGTTAAAAATACCGAATTTCGGCGTTTCTCTTTTGGGATGATAAATTATATGTCTTTGTGCCTTATCGTCCAAATTTGCCCCGTTTTTGGGCCTTTTCGGCTTTCTTCGCCCGTTCCTGTACAAAATCGAATGCGTTGTAAAATTCCAATACGGAATATTCCTTTGGTTTGACGTGCAATTGTTCAGACAGGACCAAACACAAATTTTCAAATTGGCGGTCAAACTGAATTTCCACGCTATCCGAACCGGCAAAGCATTTCGGGTTGGAATACGTCATTAATGCCGTTGTCAACTTTTCGATTTCCGGCGTTGTGTCCGGGGCTTCTTTTCCGGCAATTATGTTTTCCAAAACGGCAATGGTCCGTTTCTTCAACAAATCGTAATATTCTTTTATTTCCGAATCGGCAAACAGGCCCGGGAAATACAACATCAGTTCCCCGTCAATTTTTTTTTTGACCGCTTCCAATTGGGCGGTCAATTCCTTTTCCGGGGAATCGCTTAACGCTTCCGTAATCCTTGCCAATGCGTCATCGGAAAAATCCTTGCATTCCACCCCGTCCAACTTTGTTACCAATGCGGCAAACGCCCGGTGTTTGGGGTTAATCCCGGATTGAATCAGATAAACCGATTGGCGCAAATTTTCCAATTCCTGTTGCGCCTTTTCCGGCTTGCCATCCATAAGGAACCGGCGCGTTTTCTCAATCCTTTGGTCGAATGCGGTTATATCCGCACCCACACCGGCATCAATCAACAACAACTTTTGGTATTTGTGAAATCGTACAATGGGCAATTCATCTATTGCATCGTACATTTCGACCGTATGTTTTCCAATCTTGACCGTTACCATAATTCACGCGCTATAACTGTTGAACAAACAGGCACGACCAACAACCACCATTGGCCCGTTGCCACGCACAAAGTTAACGAAATAACCACGGAAACCCACCACGAACAACAGAATTTACAATTAAACAACTTTTCGAAAAAGGCATTTGGCGCGTGAACTTGCAACCACTCAATGATTCCCCATTTCGAAGCAAGCCCCAACAGGAACGCGGCCGCCAATGCAACGACCGCCACCCAACAAATGAAATCCACGATTACCATACGAAAAGCCAAACCCCAAGACCAAAAACAATGTATTGCCATTCCGGGCGGTCGCACGGGTTATTCAAATCCGGGTCCCCTGTCTGTTCCCGCTTATATCCGATGTTGTACAAAAAGTTATGGGAAATCCATTCCATTTTCAACGAGAACATCGAACAGCGAAAAACAATCGTTTCCCCGGGATGGGCATTTTCCTTAACCTTTTTCAATTCCTTGCGCATATTCCATTTGTGGATTTTATACCCCTTGACAATATGCAAATTGTCAAGGCTTAATGTGTATTCCATCATTCAAAGCATAATTCGTTAAATTCCAACAGGCCATCAAAGCGGAAACCGGCATAAGGATGCATCAAAAATTGGTTGTCGATTTCCGAAATGTTATAACCACGATATATGTTTTCGGCCCGTTCATATATCCTGTTTATCGCAATGCGCCCATCGTGTAAATGCCACCCGGCCCGGCCGTTCAGCACACGCAAGATTTGGGCTTTCAGATATTCCGTATTCCGGTTTTCGGCTTCCCCATAAACCCGGGTTAAATCAAACCAAAAGATAAGGCCAAACGGGGCTTTGATTTGTCGCGCCCACGGCCCGGCATCAATCGTTTGGGGGTCCTCAATTTCAAAAAAAGAGAAATTCCCAATCTTGGAATCCGGGGATGTTTCAATGTAATCGTTTTCCCCGTGTCCGTTCCAACCGCCGCAATAGACATTCGGCGTTATAAACTTTTTGCCGTTTAACATTTTGGTAAGACGTTGCGCCCGTCCAAAGGCCACATCCAACCACGATATATTTTCAATAAGCCCGTTTTGGATTTCGCCAATTATGCGGTCCAACATAACCGGGTTTTTGATTATTGGTGCATTAGACATACAAACGTGATTTTATTTCGTTTAACAATTCATCGTATGCGCCGCGTTCGATGAAAATAACCATCCAATTGGCCATCATCAAACCGAACGTGCCGATGCCATATTTTGCGACGATGCCTTTGGCGTATCCCGTTTGACCGACAACGGCCACGGCATCCCCGCCGAACTCAACGCCCAATTCGGAATGGAACCGGCCATTTATGTACAGGTTGGGCGCATCCGGGTTACGATTGGCCGAATACGGGTAACTGATTCCGTCTTTCTTCCACGCGGCATAACGGCCGGCGGATTCAACAGAATGGAAAAAGCCGGATGGTTTCAAATCCTCTGAATAATACGGGCGAATGTCTTGCCCGTTGGATGCAAGGCCCGCAAACAATTGTTGCCGTTGCAATTCCATTATATCCCCGGGATGCCTTACGACCACATCACGAATCAATCCGCCGGTTTTCATCCCGTCGGAAACATCGGCAACCCGTGAACGCAAATCGTTTAATATTCCCATATCCGTTTATTGGCCATTTTGGGGCGATTTGCGGGCATTTCGCCAAAAAGACATATAATTTATCATCTTTCGGCAAAAAGCCCGTTATTCGCCATTTCTTGCAAAATTAAGTTCGAACTAAACCGTGCGATATTTCACGCCGTGGTTGTTGCATTGCAAACATATCCGGTCCAATCCCCGGGTATCAAGCGACAACGCCTTGAATGCCTGTTTGAGTTCGTAACCCAATCCGGATGCCCGGCCCGTGGGTGCGCCATCAAGTTCATACAACAATTCGTCACGCGTAACGTTCACTTGATTGCGGTTTACACGCACATCCGGGTTCATCGCAATTGTCCTCAACACATTGGCGGCAACCTGTTTTTGGATAACCGTTGCAAATATTTGGCGTTGGGAAATAATGAAATCGGTTAAATCGCAACCAACAGATATTTCCACGTTCATCCCGTAATTCATCGTATTTGTGTATCCGATTTGCCCAATATCGAACATTTCCGGGTATTCGGCAAAATCGGCCGGTGCGTGAATGCCAAACGGCGATACCTGTAAATATTTTGTCATTTGCCGCCACGATTCAATCGAACCACCAAGGCACGTTTGGCACGGTTCAACGGACCAATCCTTGGAAACATTCAACGCTTGCATCCCGGCGGGCAATTCGTTTTGGTTGTAACAAAGGAACCACGCACCACCGGCATCGTTACCGTCCCCGTCTGTTCCGGGAATGTAGGGCAAATAAATCGGTTCGGCCGGGGTAAACCATTGGAATCCGCCTTTGGTGTTCGTAAACGCCAAATCAATTACTTTCATTGGCGCAATTTGCGATGAATGGAACAGATACAAACGAACCGTACCGGTTCCGCCTACCATCTGCAAACCAATACGTTCAATCTTTGTGGTAACGCCCATTGACCGAACCGGCACAATTTCGAATCCGACAATTTTTCCGGTGGGGTCTATCGTTGCGGCCAATCGTGCGGCCCCGTCGAAGAATGTGCGACGTTCCAAAAGATTGCGCGTTTCTTTCTGCAATTGCTTTTCTTGGATGAACTGTTGAACCGCCGTATTAATCCCGTTGATGGTAAGTTGTCGCACGAAATCGGAAGCCATATTGTACACGACCCACGCGCCGGCCAATTCCGAACCGAAATCGTTGTTGAAATCCTTGTTGAAATCGTTAGCGTGTGGGGGAATCCCGGTATTGTCATAATTGGCAATCCACACAATTCCATCGTGCGTTACCTTTGCGCCCTTTTT
Source organism: Clostridiaceae bacterium (assembly GCA_904501705.1). Classification (GTDB taxonomy): domain Bacteria; phylum Bacillota; class Clostridia; order Oscillospirales; family Acutalibacteraceae; genus UBA5905. The sequence goes on from CAJGCA010000004.1 coordinate 27,354, forward strand.
GTACGTTATTATCTGATTCCACGCGGGATAACTATACAAATAATCATCCGGCATTATTGCACGGATGTTTGCCAATGTGCAAAGCGGGTGCGCACCTTGGAATGTCAATCCGCTTTCTGATTGACACAACGCATTGTCAATTTGATATTGCGGGTTGTAATCCTGTTGCCATCCCACAACAGGCAACAATGCGGTTTGAATATCTTGCAATCGTATCATCGTCGAAATCTTTTGAAATGAAAAACGGGGACGGGGTTTTGTTACCCGTCCCCGCGAAATAGTGGTTTGGTTGTGCCTATTCGACCGCCTGTGTGTACACGGGGTTCTCCTGTCCGTTTACCACCTCAACGGGGGCAGCGAAAGGATTGGCCGTACCGGGCGTTGCGATTTCCACCTTAATGATGGGGTTGGCAACAGTTTCGGGGTCGGAATTGTATGCCACCAAGAAAGCGACGTCAACCGAGAACCCAAAATATTCTTTGACGTTGCACACCATATCGGCAGATGCCGCGCCGGCGATTTCGGATTGGTCACCGACGGCGGTGTAATAGTGGGAACCCACGGGCAAGTCAATGAAAGGCAGACGCACAACGTCCCATTCGTGGAAATTGGCCACGGTGCGGTTCAACGCTTCGCGGTCCACACGGGTAAGAACGCCTACGTTGCCATCGGCCACGATGTAACCGGTTGCAAATACGCCTTGTTCGTTGACAATGTTGTTGGTGTAGTGGAACACTTTGTTGTCGTATTCCAAACGCTTGTTGACATCGTTGTAAATGTCGTGTTCGGCCATCTTCCGCACAAGGGAATCAAAGCCCGCGCCGCCGATAACGTGCAACATTTCCGGATAGGCGTTCGCACGCATCATTGCGTTCATATCGGACAAAAATTCCATACGTGCGTTCCAAGGAATTTGCACGGAATTGGATGTTACGGTGTAATACAACGAATCCTTGAACACCTGTGTTTTGTTTGCTTCCAAAGCGGCGATTGCCTGTACATCCATTGCGGTTGCAAGGGCGCGGCAAATCTTTTCCATCTTACGGGCAAAGTCGTGTTCGTAGGAAATTTCGTTGTTCCTGTACAGTTGGGGAACCATTGTGAAACCAACGGCCAATGTTACCCAATTGACGGTGTACAATGCGGACGTGTTTTCGTCATCAGCGATAACGCAAGAACGGACGTTGGACACGGTTACATCGCCATCGTAATTGATAACGGGGATTTGCACGGTGTTGCCGATGCTTTCAAAGGCACGGTCGCGCAAATTGGGGTTGATAATGGAATTGGCGGCGTTGGTTTGCTCAATGAAGAAATCCAATGCACCGTATTCCAACGGGCGGGCCATATTACGGTCAAATTCCGGGTTTTCGACACGCCAATTTTGCAAACGGGTTGCGATAAGTGACATAATGCAAATGTTTTAATTGTTAATGTTTTGCCGGATTGACCCTTTACCCGGTGTTGTTTCTGATTAGCGGATTGGCAACGCTTTCAAAGCGTCCTTATTTGCTTTCCACGCTTCCGCCATTGCGTCGGAAAATTCCTTTGAACCATTGATTTTGCCCTGTTCCATCAGTTGTTTCGCAATGATTTCGTGGGCTTCGTCTTGGGTTCTTGCACCGGAAATGTCAACGGTTCCCGTACCGCCACCATTTCCGCCACCATTTCCACCTTTCGTACCCGCGCCGGCCTGTTTGCGGCCCTCATCAATAACGCCCATTGTTTTGAGTTCACGCACAACCAATTCGGATGCGGTAAATGGACGTAAATTGTTGTCCGGGTTACGCAAGGTTATTTTGTTTTCATCATTGAACGCCAAAACCTTGCCGCCGTTGCCATCATCAATGTATTCGGGATTCATTCCCTTTACCTTTGCGATGGCCTGTTGCAACAATACTGATGTAACAGATGCGGGCAAATCGGCTTTGAACTTGATGCCGGCGGTTGCTTTCGCAAATTCGCTATCCAATTTTAACCCGAAAAGGGCTTTTTGGTGTTCGGTTTCGGCGTTGTCATATTTGGTTTTCAACGTGGCATATTCTGCCGTTACATTGGCCAAATCGGCATTTGCCTTATCCAACAAGCGTTTTGTTTCAGCATCTGCCCCACCCTTTGCAACAATGGATTCCAAACGGGCTTTCTCTTTTTCCAATTCGGTAACCTTTGTTTGCAATTCGGCGGCGTTACCCGCTTGCCCCTTGATTTCGCCGATTACCCTTTTGGCGTAATCAAAGGTTCTTTCGGTTCCATTCTTTGCGATTCCGGATGCGGCCAAAATGTCGGCATCCAATCCGCCGTAAATTTCCCCGGTCTTTTTTGCGATTACGGAATTTTCGTCATTTACTGACATTTCGACAATCGCGGCTTTCTGTTCATCAGTCAATTCCGCCAATGCGGTATTGCCGTTCAATAAATCGGTTGTAAGTGCCATAATTCTTTCCCTTTGAATTTTTGGTTAATGTCAATTTACTTTCATTTCGCCCGGGTATTTATTCCGATTTTGCAGGGCGGCCCGGTTTCTTTGCCTGTGCGTATTCGGGATTTTCTTTCGAATAATCCGGTGCATCGGTCTTTTTGGCGGCCTGTTCGGCAAGGGCTTTGGCCACGGCGGCGGCAACGGCGGCATCGAACTTTTCTTGTTCGGCCTTTGCTTTTGCGGCGGCCTGTTCGGCTTTGGCCTTTTCGGCCTTTTCGGCCTGTTCCTTAATCCACGCGTTCGGGTCGTGCAAGATGGTCACGGTGTAACCTTGTTTCTTCAACGATGCGTGTACGTGGCTTTCGAACATCTTTTTGCCAAATTTTTGCACACGGGGTTTGGAAATTCGGCGGCCGGTTTTCGGGTCGAATTGCACAACCTCAATCACGGCGTGGTACGCACGTTCTTCGCCTTTGGGGACAATGTAATTGTCTGCCGTTAACTTTTCAATCGGGGTATCGCGCCCGTCTTTTGTAAACATACGTTTCGGTATTAATTGTTAAACTTGGACCGGTTCCGGCTTCTGTTCATCAGCATAACGCCGCATTTCGGTCATAATAGTGTCAATCTTTTTTTGGTAGGAAATCGCGGAACCAAAATCCAAAATGTTTGTGTTCTCTCTTTCGAACCGGCGTACAAAATTAGAAAAGTTCAACTTAATACGCAAATCCTGTTCGGAAATAAGATTTTTCGCATACATTTCGATAACCTCTTGCCGGGACATATGCCGGAATGGTTCAAGTTCTGCCAATATGCGCATACGGCGCAATTGCGTGGGGTCGTTTCTGTATTCGGTTTCCAAAATTTGGTTGTGCATCATATCCAATTCGGATTCTGATGCGCCCGCATCTTTGGCGGCCTTATATCGCGCCCTCAATTCATCCGGGGAATATAGATAAAATTCCGTTCCGTAGTTGATTTGGGCCGATATGAAATAACGACCATAACGTAACCGGCAAATGGTTTCATCAACCCATTGTTGTGCCGCTTCAAATCCCTTTTTCAAACGATTCAAAACGGTTGTTACGCTTTCGAAATTGGCCCGTACCTGTTGTTCGTTGAACGCATCGCGGTCGGTAACGATTTCATCTTGACCGACAACGGCCGTTATGATTTCTTCCCGCAAACGCTTCTGTTCCTCAACATTGTAATCAAGCGAATTTCTATCAACCTCTAACAATTGCACCGGGTTACGCAAATCCGGTTGGTTTTCATCCGCATTAGGTACGGGGATTTCCACAAAGGAACCGGCCCCGATAATGCGTTTGTTCCCGCATTTCGGACAACGCAACAGTAATCCCGCCATATCAAGCCGGTAACGGCCTTGTTTGTCCCTCAAAAATCCACCGTCGCAATAATCGCCATTTTCAGCGTTGGAAAAATCGCAACTCTGTTCATATCCGGACAAAATGGGATATGCGCCCATAAGGTCCAATTGGCGTTTGGATATGTGGAAAAATTCAAACCAATCAAGGCTTTCCAATTCGGCGGACAACGGGGATGCTTTCACATCCGGTTCGTCCAACGATATGGGTTCATTCCAAAAGAATCTTGCCGGGCAATAACCTAAATCGTGGGGTGCTTCCACAATCGGCATTCCCTCTATTTGGCCGGTATGTTTTTTATCTTCCCATACGCGGTAACTTGTATCATCCAATACAATGATTTCGTCCCGGCGGCGGAAAACGATAAAGTCCATAATGCCCGTTGTGGGGTCTGCCTTGTATGTAATCACATCGTCAATCGGCAACCAATAAAAGTACGGTTCCGGCAATTCGGTTGATTGTTCCCGGGCAACATCAACGATAAGAACGGAATTGATTTCAGATTTGAAAAATTCCCATCCTTTCGATTGCCATACATTGGGTTCATCCAACTTTGTTTGCCTGTAATTTTCCCAATCTTCACGTTGGGATGAATTGGCGAATTGATAATTGAATACAGGGTTGCGCCCGTCGAATATGCGGCTTAATTTATCAAAGCACGTTTCCGTTATCTCGTTGGTCTTGACGGGATAACGGAACAATGCTTTGAACAATACGAATTTGTCGTGCGGCAAGATATTTTCCACCATCGCAAGAAATTGCGTTAATGGAATGGAAATATACGGCGAATTGAAAGACGTTACCCGCTTGACCACGTGAAATTTTATGCGCATCTGATGCAATTTCGCACGGCTCAAAACGGCTGAACGCTTATTTTCGGCGATTTCCTTTTTTATCTTGGCGATGTCGTAAGGCATAATCAACAAATTCGAATTTACTATTTTCCGGCAAGGACCACCCGCCATTGTTCGGCATCCTCAACAGACGTTCCGCGTGGGAAAATTCAAATTCCCGGGTAACGCCGTTTGCAACCAACGTTACCGTGGTTGTTTTGGCGTTCATTATTCAGCGGGGGCCAAATCGGTAAGCGGGTTGAAATCGGTGGGTGCCACAATGGCCAAATCATCCGAATAGTTATCGGGATATTGCCACGAAATCGCGTTGGAATCCTTTGCATCGAAATTCCCGTGAATCTTGGAACCGATGAACAATGCGCGAATAGGAATCGGCATATAATCGCCATCGGTTTCGCCTTTAATGGCTTCAATCTTACCGTTTTCGTCGAACAGGAAAACGCCCAAATTGCCGGCGGCGGCTTCGCATTGCAACGCTTTCATTGTCTTAATCACGGATTGGGGAATGGAACGCAAGGAACCATCGAATTGAACGGGATTGCCACCCAATACGGTGGGGATGCCGCCCAAATCATCGTTACCGCCGGATGTCATACGGGCATCGCCACCCGAATCAGCCGGTGCGTTGATGTACGGGGAAACAACCACCTTGGAACCATCTTCGGCGGCCAACAATGCGGTCCACGATGCTTTCAACAAAATGGATGCGGCGGAAGTGAATTTGTTTACTGTTCCATCGGCTTTGCGCAAGCGTTGGAATGCAACTTTTTGAATTTGGCCGAAATTCTCCGGGCAAGTAACAACGGGGATTGTTTCGATTGCGGCGGCGGCCGGGCATTGACAAATCAAAGACATAGTTTTGAACTTTTAATGATTGTTATAATTGGCTAACGGCTGACCCTTTGCCGCTTTCGTTTGCAAATGTAGTTATTTTTTACAAAAATCGCGTTAAATCGCTTTTCTTTTCAAAAATGGGTAATTCCTTATCTTTTCAAAGAAATGCCCTAAAAACGCCCGGAATTAGCCTTAATGCACACGAACCCCCCGGGATGCGGCATTATATGGCCGCGTATTTCCATCGGCAATTTCCTTTTCATATATTCCGGTTAATCCATCGGCATCATCATCGTGTTCGTTTGCGTCGAACTTGCGCAAGAATCCCGTAATATGGTCGTGGAATTTCTTGTATCGCGTTTCCCACCCAAACGGCATTATTATATGCTGATTGACAAACGGGGCATTGGTTACAATCCGGGATTCCTTGTTTTCGCCTTGATAAAATGCAATAGTCAAGGCACGAACTTTTTTCTTTACTGTCTTTTCGAATTGGGAACCGCCGTTGTTCGATTCTATCCACGCTTTTTGCACCCCATTAGCGTTTATCAGACGGGGAACCGTTACGGTTGTTACATCGGTGGATTCGTCGGTGTATTCAATATCGGTAATAAGGGCAAATAACAACGGTTCAAATCGCTTGGTATGCTCATTCCATATTTGATTTTCGGACCGGTAAATGTCATACGATGCCGCAAACAAAAAGTCATCGCCTTGGTCTGCCACATCAACATAACACCCGGAACGGATATATTGGCCCCAATCCGATTTTTCCACCCACGTTTTGAATGGCTGATATAATCGGCCCTCTGCATTCCCCGGGTCCCCTTGATACAGGCATTGAAAACCCACGGGGTCCAATTGCTTTTGTTGTAACAGACGTTCCAACGAATGCCGTTTGCCCCACAAAGGTTGTCCCGGTTCCCTGTTGTCAATTTCCGTGGGTGCGCCGGTCTTGATTGCTTCGAAATTGACCAATACCCACGCACCCGATGGGATGTTGTCTAAATCGGCCCACTTTTCAGCAAATACAACCTTTTCCGATTCGATGATTTTTCCAATAATATCATCGGGATGCCACCGTGTAAACACAATCAATTGTTGGGAATCATTGTGCAATCGGGTTTGTGCAACCTTTGTGAACCAATCCCACGCGGCCGCACGGATAATCGGGCTATTGGCTTCCTGTGAATCTTTATACAAATCATCGTAAATCATAACGTCCACGGTCTTTGATGTCAAAGAACCGCCACGGCCCACAACGCGCAACGACCCGGTATGATTCACAATTTCGAATACATCAGAATTGCGCAAGTAATTATTGGCAATCGTAACAACGTTCGACCCGTTCAATTGCGTATCGGGGAAAATGGCCCGGTATTTATCCGAATCAATAAGCCTTTGCACATCCCGGTTGAAATCCTTTGCAATGGTTGCCGCATACGAACAAATACATATCTTCAAATCCGGGAAGAATCCCAACATATCGGACGGAAGAAATCGGCTTGACCCTTGCGATTTGCCGTGTTGCGGCGGGGCCTGTATGATTAGTTTTTTGATTTGGCGTTTGGCGAATCGGTCCAATACGGCGTAATATGCACGATGGAATGGGGTTGGTTGAAAGTTCTGGTCCATATATTGCGCATACCACAAAAGGTTACGCCGTGCGCCCTCTTGCAAGAACAATTCCGGGTGTTCAGACAATGCCCGGGTTATTTGCCTCGTGTCAATATCCATAATCAAAAAATGGCCCTTTGGTAACGGGCCGGGTACGTTACCGCCGGGCCGTGGAAAATCTCGGATACTTACAATATCATTTGTTGTATATTCCGGCCTTAACTGTCAATTCCAATATTGGACAAATTGGGCCATCGTGCGTTCATAAATGCAATAATGGATTCTTGCACGGCTTCATATTGCGCATCTGATAAATGCCCCAAATGGATAACAATAATATCTTCGTCCGGGTCGGTTGGACCATCTGTTTTATTAAATACCGCCATTATTTCCAACCAAAACAACGAACGCATTTGTTGTAATCATCCGGGCGGGTATCTTTAATGTATTGCCGGAAATATTCCGGTTTCGCGCCCGGGTGTTTTTTCGCAAACAATTGGTATGCATTTTCGATTCGTCCCAAATCCTGTATGATTTTGGCCCGTTCCCGTATAACTTGTTCGAACGCCTGTCCGAATGATTTTTTTTCGTTTACCAATAAACGTTCCAACATTTCATCAATAAATTCGTATGCCATCTTACTTTCCGTTTATTGCGTCAATAACTTGCGCCAATAGGGCATCCGGGACGTTCGCCAATGATATATCGGATTTGGTTTCCGCTTCAATCTTGCCGGTCAATTCTTGGATGTGCTTATTAGACCATTCTTCCGGGGCGCGATTGCACAAAGCAAAGATAATGGCGGTTGGATTCGGGGCGGCTTTCTTGTGTACGACCTTGCGTTTAACCTCAACCATTTTACCGGCTTTGTTCAATGCTGATTCGGTCGTAGTTTCGTCCCATTCGTAACCCTGTACCAATTCCAACAACGAACGTTTACAGTCAACGACCAATTGGGAATCGTACCAATCTTGATATTCCTGTTCGGCCCTTTTTACCCGGTCTGAAAAGTCCGAATCGTTAGCCAAATGTGCATAAAACGTTGCTTTGGATACACGGGCGGCCGTGAACGCATCTTTGTACGATTTGCCGGCCGCGATTGCCTTGCACATTATTTCCACTTTGGTATCGGTCCATTGTGGTTTGCGGCCTTTTTTCTTGGGTTCGGCCTTTGTGATTGCCCCGTTATCGTTTGCCATAACTCAATGAATTTTTGCAAAGATAAGAATAATTCCAAAATACGACGAATCCCGGGCGGGGTTGAATCCGTCCGGGAATCTTTTACTTGCGCGACAAGTCCCACAATGTTTTTTCCAATGATTCGCGGGCTTCATCATTATTGCATTTGCGAATTACATTCGCCAATCCGGAATCTTCAAATTCGGCCACAATTTCGATTTCTTTTCGTTTAATCTTTGCACCAACACGGTTAAACCATTTGTCAACGAATGCTTTGATTGTGGGAATGTCATAAACGCCGTTCGACGAAAGGCCGGTAACGATTGCCAACATTACAACGCCCAACCATACGGGTTCGCCAAACTCAATAAGTTTCAACGCCCACGCACAGACGGATAGGATTGCACCCACGGCCCACGCAACAAGTTGCGGCCACATTCCTTTGGTAATCTTGAACGCGCCGTTGATTACACCGGCAATCGCAACGGTCAAAGTCATAAGCAACGGGGCGATGTACCAAAAGGCTTCGGAAAAAATACCTTTGATGATTTCCATAATGAAAAGATTTTATTGTTAAACATTTCCCGGCAATCCGGGGTTACTTTCTGTTTCCCATCCCTTGCAACATTGTCCGTCAAAACTAATAGTGCCGCGTTCTTTACAAAGGGCAAAAATACCAATAAGGGAATATCCCGCATTTGCCCGGTTCCAATGCTCACAAGTTTGGCAACATTTTCTTATTGGTTTGCTCATTTCCTTTCGTATTCTCTTTCGAACGTTTCTTCATCCACGATTTCGAACCGTTCCGGGGCAACATAAACGATGTATGAAAGTTCCGGCGCGTGGGCATAAACGGAACCGGCCGCATTGCGGAAATGGAATATAGCCGGGCCGATTTCCGGTATTTCCAATTCCCCATTACCAACAAATTGCAACAGGGCATCGGCATTGTTGCGGTCAACTTGGATGGCGCGGATTTCGGCCAATTTGCGACAATACACACGGCCCGCCGTGGGGGTCTGTTCTTTATCACGCGGCAAACGGATAATGCCCGGGTATTGCGTATCAGAAAACTTAATACGGACCAACAGGGAATGCCGTTCGGCATCGTCTTTAATAGAAATCAGACGTTTCCCGGTTCGGCCCTCTATGGCATCCCACACGGCCATTATATATTCGGGGTCGTTGTGCTTTTCGTAATCCGCTTCGAAAAAATACGAATCGCCGCCGTTTTTCGGTTCACAAGGTTTACCCAATAAGGATTCAACCATCATAAACAATTCGGCATCGTATGGGGTTAATTTAGATTTCCAAAAAGGTTGTGTTTCCATTATTTCGATTCTGTTTTTTGGCGTATCATTTCCCATCCATCCGGACCCAATGCCATTGAACGGGGATATTCTGTTATATCGTCTTTGGGAACAATCAGATTGTAAACGCCCAATTGTCCCTTTATGGGCATTTCCACCACGCGGCGCGGGTTGCGCATCAACCATCCGTAACCCTTGCGCGGGCGGTCTTTTTCCGGGATGCAAGTTGCGGCCCAATCTTCCGGGGTAAATTCTTCCACGGGCTTTGTATCATACAGTTCGACGAAACCACAGATAACACCGGATAATCGGCCGGGAATAATTGGTTTAGCGGATGAACATACCAACAAATCCCCCCGATAAGATGTGTTCCGGCTTCGCACCTCAATGGTTTTTTCGGCGTGATATTTCCCGGATTCATCCCGGTAAACAACACGCGTTAACAAATCGGCGTATGGTTGTTTTACTGACAACGCCTTGTAAACGTCGTGTTGTTCCGGGTCATATTTCTTTCGGTCAATCTGCATAACTAAAAGGGCAAATCGTCGGGGGTATTGGTTGGTTCCGGTTCATTAGCCGGCTGATATTGGGAACCATTTGCGGCGGGCCTGTATTCCGGTTGTGGGGCCGGGGCCTGTTCGGGCTTCTTTGCGCCCAACAATTCCATTTCTTCCACAACAATTTCGGTAACGTAACGGGTTTGGCCGGCGTTGTCTTGATAAGACCGGGTTTGAATTTTGCCCACAATCAAAAGCGGCGTACCCTTTTTCACGAATTGTTCGCAAACACCCGCAAGGCCGGTTCGCTTAACAACAATGTTGTGCCAATCTGTCACATCGGGAATTTCGCGCCCATCGGCGGTTTTATAACCACGTTCGGTTGTGGCCAATGTGAATTGTGCCACCTTGCCCCCATCTTGGAAATTGGTAATCTTCGGGTCTTGCCCGACATTGCCTTTAAGTATGCATTTATTCATTTTACAAACTCTGTTTCACAAATTTAACAATAATTTTCTAATCATCGAATTTTACGCCATCCAACAGGAACCGGCGTTTATCCTTTGACCATCCGGCCGCCGCATTAAGGGCATCCCGGTCGGTATCCCGGACAAATTCAACCCAATATCCACCATTATAACCATTTTCGATTATCCGTACCAATCGCCCCATAATCAGCCGCCGGAATTGCTTGTATCCGCTTGCGTCGTTTATATCAACAATACGGCGGGTATTTTTGGGATGCGGCATTTTTGGCACGCGGCCATTGCGTTTGAAATTCGCTTTGGCAAAATCCCGGCGAATGGACCGGCGCACCAATTCGTTGTAATCTTTCATTCCGGGTCGTAAACATTGGGTTTGTCAACGGAAACCATTACCGGTTGCAATGGTTGCCCGAACGTTAACAGGGAAACCCATATTTTGCCGGTTTCCTGTGTTCATCCGGGGACAATTCCCAACACGTATTGATTTGGCCCGTTTGGGGCTTTCCCACACGTTCGGCGGGCAATGGTATATATTCGGGTTGATTTGCGCCAAATACGATGTTTGCGCCCTCAAATTTTAATGGTTGCATATTCCTTTTTCAACTTTTCGATAATTAACAGATTTGCCCGGTAAATACGCATATTCTGCCGGTCCCCATTTTCCCAACGGTTATGTTGTTCAAACGAAAGGATATTGACATTGCGCGGGTCGTGCGCCATTTCCGGGTGTGCGCCGCGTGTCAAGATATGGGAAATATACGTTGCCGAATACTGATGCAATGGGCGCATCGTTTCCGAACAGATGTGCGGGTAATGGTCCCAACACCAACGATAAAACCTTTCGTTTTCTTCCGGGCTATGGCCTGTTCCGAACAATTCCCGTTGTATTGATACCCGCAAATTTATTTCAACCGCAAATCGGCGGTCAATCAACGGTTCATACCCACGTTTGCGGGCATAATCGTACAATTCGCGGGTATCAATTACAATCGGTTCCATTGCTACATTTCGGGCATATCGTCAACGGGGCTTTCTTCGGATTCGGCCGCCGGTGCGGGTTCCCCAAACAAAGATAATTGCGCCTGTTTGCCCTTGAACAAATATGCGTAAACCTCTTTTTTGATGGCTTCCACGATGGCTTCCAATTCTTCTTCAAACCCAAACGAAATTGTCGCAAGGACAATGCGCGGGGTATTGATGCAAGTTTTCAAACCATTGGCGGTTTCGTAAACCGACGTAATAACCACGCCGGATTTATCGCCGGTTCCGGACCAAGCCACGCCGCGCACCTCAATTTTTTGTATCAGTTCATCGGCAAATTCGCGGGCAATCATCCTTTTGGCTTCCGGCACTTTCATTTCGTCGGATTCCAACAGGGTAAGAAAAGAAGTAATGTTGAAAGTTCGGGCAACGATGTTGCGCAAATCTTCAAACAAGTCGTGCAAATCCGGGTGTATATCACGCGTACACGTTTCGTTGCGGTCAATCAAGGATGTTTCCCCATTGACAATTTGGGTAACTTGGTATTCCGCTTCGATGCCGCCTTTGGGCAACAATTTTACCTTGGACAAATTAAAGTCCTTTTCGGTGGGAATGGTCTGTAATTCTTTTTCCATATCGCTTTGGTATTATGATTTCGCCGGTTCCGCCGGTCCGGGTTCCAATGAATCCATTGCAACGTCAATCAATTTCAAGACATCTTCCAAAACGGCAATTTGGGCGGGGGCCGTCTTTTTGTCCTTTTTGGCGTGAATCAACCAATTGTTGACGTATTCCCGGGTTAATCCGGGGGTGTTGTGAAATGTAATTGTCTTTGGCATAATATCGGGGTTTTAATCGTGACGACATCCGCCCGGGGCTTTTGCCGTGGCCGCGGTGTTATCGTGACCGTCGGAAAATTCAAACGCGATTCTGCGGGTTGTTTCCCACGAGGTAATCCGTATTACGATGTCCAACACAGATGCGCCGGATTCGTTGTAAAATTCGGTCGCCAACTTTTCCAATTGGCTTTTCATTTCTTTAATTCTTTGTTTCATCGTTAAAAATCGTTTTGGCCCAACAGTTCAGCCGCCGCACCACTTATTTTTGTGAAATTTTCGATTTCCGGGGCTTTCTCTGTTTGAACGGGTAATTTATCATCTTTTGGATTATCGCCCGAATTTGGGGCGTTTTTGGCCGTTTCTGTGGATGCGGCCGGCCTTGCCTGTTCGGGGGCCTGTTCGGCGTATTCTTTTACTTTCAATTCGACCAATCCCAATTCTAACATAATCGGCAAACATTTGGCCACGGCCTTTACATCTTCCAACGCATCGTGCGCTGGGAACGTTTCGCCCGGGAAACAACGGGAATACAATTCAGAAAGATTCGGGAATTTCAATCGGCCATTTGCCATACGGGCATCAACCCATTTCATTGTGGGGCGCATCGTGTCAATTCGCTTGCCCTTATACAAAGCCGCTTCAACATCGTTTGCGTCGTAGTATTCCCGGCCCAATTCGCGCAAGATATTCGCTTTGACAATCCCGGTATCGAAATGGATGTTATGGCCGCATATCAAACCGGCATCGTGGCAATCCTGTATGAACTTATCCACAACGGCGGCAAACGGTTCCCCGTGTTCCAAGGCATATTCCGTGGTTATGCCGTGAACGGCAACGGTTTCTTCCGGGATTTCCCACCCATCCGGGCGGATAATGTGGTTTTCAACCTTGCAACCGTGCATCCACGCAATTTGCACAACGTGGGGATAAGTTGCAAAATCGGTATCCCATTTTGCCGAACGGTCCGGAATGCCGGTCGTTTCGGTGTCGAAAAATAAAACGTCGTTAATAGTCATTTTGTATCGCCTTTTATCGGTTATTTTGAATCAATAATTGAACGGTCCCCATTATGTTTGTTGCCATAAAAAGTTAAACCCGTTCCGGAACAATCGGCCCAAACGCGATTTGCATTTGCAAACGATTCAACGTTATAAGTCCAACCGGGGCCAATAATTGTGTAGTTTTTGGAATCATTTTCGTTAATCTTTCTCATATCAAAGTGTTTTTGAATCCTCAATATAGACATTCAGATTTTCGGCGGCAAATTGCTTCAACCAATCCAAGAAATCCGACATTTGGTCGCGGTTCAAATACCGGGCTTCCATTACATCTTCGCCAAAGTTTATATCCGGTTCGCGTTTATCGCCGGGGTATCGTGACATCAAGAATTTGTCAACGGCATTTTCATTGGTCCGTACACCGGTTTCCCGCAATGCCTGTTGGATAGTTGGAACAATGTATTGGTAATAATACGATTGTTGCAATTTCGATGAACCCGGAACGGCGAAAAAAAATTGCACCACCACCCGTTCGCCCTTATGTTCACGAAAACAGGCATTCAAACGGTCCATCGGAATGTGTAAACGTCCATCCATCCCGATAATGCCGGATTCGCTGATTTTATCGGTTTTCATTTTTTTGCTTGTAATAATCCCGGAATCGCTTACGTTGTGCATATCTTCCAATTTTATACGCAACAGTTCCAATTATAAGCCATAACAGGAAGCCGCAAGTTAAACCCACAATAAACATTATCAATTCGTTTGTGATTTCGGCAACAATTCCGATTCCAATTCGGGGTATTCTTCAACCACGTATTGCGCCACGGTCAAATTATACGCCTGTTGCCCCAATTGTTTGATATATTGCCGTTCTGCAATCGGACGTTTGGAAGCCTTTGCCAAAACGGCCGCAAATTCAACCGCAAAATCTTCCACGGACATATCCATTACGCGGTCAATTGGATGGGCAGGAATCTTGAAACCCTTTGCACCACCCATTTTGCGCATTGCGTCATAACTTGCCCGGATGGCCTTTCGGTCCTCTCTTTGGGCGGTCATATATGCGGCAAGATTATCCCGGAAACGGGCCGTGGCAATTATATCTGCCACGGTCATTCCCTGTAATGCCTTACATTGTTGCATTTTCGTTATCGTTTCCGCTTTCATCTTCTTTTTGCTTTCTGATTTCTTCCAAAGATTCATCAATTTGGCGGCAAATCGCCTTTACGCCATTCTTAAATCCAATGTCATAACAAACAAAATTGGCCGCCAAAACTAAAACAATGAACAAAATTGCATCGGATGTTGTCATAATTCGGTATATTCTTCCACCAACATTTCCTTTTGGCCGCGTTCCACCTGTTCGATGAAACCTTGGAATCCATTTTTACGGGCAATGTCAATGATTGTTTGCAGACGCTTTGCGCCCAACGATTCCCCACGGGCAATGCGGAATACCTTAACGGTTGGATTGGATGCAATCACAAGTTTGGCGGCAATTTCCATCGTCTGTGAATCAGATACTTTGCCGGGGACAAACTCAATGCCGTTTAACGTCAACCCATCTTCCGTGAATGATAACCCATCAATGGGCAATTCGGCATTGGAAATAAGTTTGGCACGTTCATCAGACAAACGCACAATATCGGCATCCATCTTTTCGGCCGATGCCTTAACGCCATTGTATTGGGTTTGTTTTTCCTTGTATTCGCGCACAAGGTTATAACGCTTGTTGTGGGCTTCTGCCTGTTCCAACAGGGCCGGAACGTCGGTTTTTTCGGGGTTATTCTGTTCATACTTAACCAACCACATTTCGCAATTCGCTTTCCTGTTTTCCGCATCCTTTTTGCGTCCCTCAATAAACGCAAGTTCATTGGCGTGTAAATCGGCAGAATCTTTCTTTGCCTGTTCCGCATCTGTAACGGATTTTTCGTATGCCGCTTTCGCATCGGCCACACGGCGGTCTATTGTTGCCAATTCGCATTGATAACGGTTGTTTTCCGCATCAATTTCCCCGGGAATTGCGGCCAATTCTTCCGTGCGTTGTGCCAATTTTGCGCGTACTGTCTTTGCCTTTTCAATCAATTGGACATTGGTCTTTTGGCGTTCCATCAATTCGGTAACGTCAATGGGGGCTGTGTATTTCTCAACATCCCCGGGGGCCAATTGCTTTTCGATGGATTCAACAAGGGCGGCAAATGTCTTTACATCCCGGTTGATGCCGGTGCGTTCGGCTTTCATTGATGCAACCGATTCGTCAATTTCCGATATGCGATTGCGCACGGCTTCCGGCAACAGGGCCTTAACCACGGCGATTTGCTTGCGGCGGCCCTCTGCCGTTTCAGACCAACGGGAAAATTCCACCGCGTCGAAATCTTGATAACCAAAGATGCGTGGCAACATCGAAACGTTGTTTGTCTGCATCCCGGTTGTCTTTTGCTTGATGGTAAGCGTTCCACGGGGGTTCGCTTCCGTGAATGATAATTGTACGTCGTATTCTTCGCCATCATCCCCCACAACCATTTTGGCAAAGCCCTTGGATGCACCGTTGCGCAAGACATCATCGCGTTGACCGGTTAACAATGCGCCGATGGCTTTTAACAATGTGGATTTGCCCAATTCATTTTCCCCGGTAACGAAATACACGCTACCCTCAAAATCGGCATCGAAATTTTCGATAACTTGAAAATTCGAAAGTTGTAATTTTTTAATGTACATAATCGTATCGCCTTATGGATTAATATTCATTTTTGGGTAATACACAATCAACGGCGCAACATTCCACTTTGGATGTTACTTTGGTAACCGGATGCGTGAATGTGATGGGGGATGCGGGATTGGGTGCGTATGTACCCAAAAGGATGTTACCGATACGCAAACGCGTGGTACGGCCGGAAATGGCCTTTTTACGGGCAATATCAATGGCTTCGGCCATCGTAATGGGTTTTTCCATCTGCTTCCCGTTGAATGAGAAAATGAATTTTTTCTAACATAACAATAAAAATTTAATCATCCCGGGAATCGGCCCGGTCCGTATAATGTAGGAACGACCGTCAATACCTTGGCGCGTAGGTTTTACACCCGGAATGCAAGTGACCCGCCCGTTGGCCGCGTTCTGTTTTTGCCGTTCCATTGTACCCCCGGCCGGAATCGAACCGGCACCCCAAAATGGGAATGGATTTTGAGTCCATCGCGGCTACCATTACGCCACGGGGGTATGTTTGGGCCTTTCACATTTCACAACGTTCCGGCCCCGCGCTGTCTAAAACCTAAACTACAACAGAACTTTTCGTTGCCCCGCCACGATTCGAACGTGGACTATCGGAACCAAAATCCGATGTGCTACCATTGCACCACGGGGCAATATTTATTATCGAATAGGCATAAAGTACATCTTATTGCCGTTGCGAAACTTACTAAAAGAAATGGCCCATATCATTTTCTTGGAATCAATACCATCCGCGTTGAACATACCGGGATATTTCTTTTCTAACTCCAACGCCGTTGCAATAATATATCCGCGTCCCATTACAAGTTCTTTGGCGATTTCCTTAAATAAGCGGTCATTCTTGCGGCGTAAGATATAATCTTTCGCTTCCGATGCACGCAAAGTTTCACGAAAAGCAACATTTGCCCAATGGCTAATTCCAAAATTCATAAACTGTTTCATTGCTCATTCCTTTAACCGGGAACCGGCCCGGGCCGTCGGGTTATTTCCTCAACCCGGGTACAAAGATAAGGTTAATTTTTGAACTACCAAAATTTTTTTCATAATTTTTCAAACAAATTTGCAGATTCAACGATTTTCGGCAACCAAACCACGGTTCCGGCGGCCAATGCACGCTTAAACGCTTGGTCTGATTCGAAATGAAATCCGATAATGTGCCAATGTTTATATTTGGCCCTCTTGATTTCGATGTAAGGTATTCCCCCGTTTTCCGGCTTCCGGATGCGGGCTTGCACGAAATCATTTATGGACACACTATTTTTCGCCATTATATTTTTCCATTCTTTTTTGCAATCGTTCTATTTTCCTTTGTCTTTCATCTGCCACAGTCTTTTCGCCAAACATATATGCCAATTGTTCACACATAATTTGAACATCAGCAATTTCTGTAACAACATCAAATGTACCGACACGTTCGCGGCGGAATTTACACAACGCATTAATCAATTCGGCGCATTCTTCAATTGCCATATTTATTTGTGATTCCGGGCCGAATTTCTCAACCGCAAGAATACAAATCGCTTTTAAGTGATGTTCCATAATTATTTCTTTTTGATATTCCGGTATTTTTCCGATTGGGCCTTTGCAATCTTTGTTGCCGGGGCAATATATTCCCATCCCAATGAATAGACGTTATGCCGATGAAAACCGACATTCCGGGCGGCGTGGGGGTTGCCTTTGAAATCGGACAATTTCAAATTTGCGGCGTTTCTTTTTCTTGACATATCAAAACAACTTTGGTGTTGGGTCTAACAAATACGCATTCAACGTATCCAATTCCTTTTCCATCCGCTTGGATGCTTCCAAATATTCCGGCTTTCGGAATGTGAAATATCGGCGTTGCTGATGCCGCATTTCAGCCACGAACCGGATGTATTGCGCCGCCTGTTCCGGCGTTATTTCTTGCAAATTTTCGATTTGCGGGCATTTTGTTTCTTCCACGGGTAATTTATCATTTTTTGGTTTTCGTTCGTTTTACGGCGGCCTTTTTGGCCGGGCGGCCCCTTTTCTTCGTTGATTGTTCCTTTTCGGGGGATTTGCGTTTGTTTTTGGGGGTCTTATGTGCGATTTCCGGGGTTATCCGTTCGATTTTCGGGGAAACCTGTTCGATTTTTGGGGATTCGATGGGATGGTTGCACCAAAAGAATGTTCCCGTTCCGGCCCGGTAAAACCATTCGCATTTCCGACAACTTTGCGAATCAATTTCGACACCTTTGCCATACGGGCATTGTCCGCCCAATAATGTGAAAATCTTTGTGGGCATTATTCAAATTCAACAATTTCGGTTTCGTCCTCAATCCAATTTGATGCGTCAATGGCTTTTCCTTTTGTGGAAAATATGGCTTTGTGCTTTTGGGATGAAGCCCAATAATA
>CAJGCA010000005.1 GCA_904501705.1 Clostridiaceae bacterium
AACGACGGCGGTATGCACAAGCTCGTGTATGCCGAGGCGAACAAAACCGCCGTTGTGGGTGGCAGCATTATTGATGTCACCTATGCTGTGGCGAACAGCTACACCCTGTCCTTTGACTACTATCTGGCAGACGATGTGAAGGCTATCGTGTTTGATTGGAGCGGTAGCAACACGTTCATCACTGAGGGTACGCTGGTTGACGACACCACCGGCAGCAGTGAGCTAAAGGTGCGCGAGAAAGCAACCTTTACCGCCTCTGCCTTCACCCGCGCTGCATCGCAGACACAGAAGAAGTTACCGATCGGCATTCAGGTGAGCGGCCCTGCCACGCTGTATGTGTGGAACGTCACCGTGCGTAAGAATGACGCGAACGGCAATCCTATCGCCCACAACCTTGTGGCCGGCACTAATTGGGGCGCTAATGTCACCGCGACCTTTATGCCCTATGAGGATCCCGCGAACATCGGCGGCGTACCTGTCGATCCTACTCTGCCCGCAGAGGACGATGCGATCTACAAGTTCGATTTCAGCAGCATCACCACCAATCAACTTGCAATGGTTAGCAGCAATATGATGGGCGACGACACGGCCGGCTCTGTCACCAAGGTTAATATCAAATTCGATTATTACCTCGGTGGCGACGCGTTCTATGCTGTGACAGACAACAACGGTACGGCTTATTCCGATAAGACGACCGGCCAGCAGAATCTGCTGCCCGGTAAGCACACCTTCGAGGTGAGCCAGAATGTGTCGATGAAGAACTTCTTCTTTGGCATCTACGGTTACACGTCGTTGTCTGGAATGGACCGTAATCACTCCGCTCCGCTGTACATCTGGAATCTGGAGATTAGCGGCACGGATAACACCGGCGATAAGACGGTGGACACCTCGAATCTTGGTTGGAACATCGCTCTTGTGACCAAGGTTGCGCACACTGAAGTTCCCACCGAATACAACGACGGCGGTATGCACAAGCTCGTGTATGCCGAGGCGAACAAAACCGCCTATGTGGGTGGCAACATTATTGATGTCACCTATGCTTTGGCGGACAGCTACACCCTGTCCTTTGACTACTATCTGGCAGACAATGTTAAGGCTCATGTATTTGATTGGAGCGGTAGCAACGCGTTCATCACTGAGGGCACGCTGGTTGACGACACCACCGGCAGCAGCATGCTGAAGGTGCGCGAGAAAGCGACCTTCACCGCCTCTGCCATTACCCGCGCTGCATCGCAGACACAGAAGAAGCTGCCGATCGGTATTCAGACGGACGGTCCTGCCACGCTGTATGTGTGGAACGTCACCGTGCGTAAGAATGATGCGAGCGGCAACCCCACCGCCCACAACTTTGTGGCCGGCACTAATTGGAGCGCTAATGTCACCGCGACCTTTATGCCCTATGAGGATCCCGCGGAATCCGATGATATCGATCCTGCGGTGACTGCGATCGATCTGAAGAACGGCAACACCTGGTATCTCGGTGAATATCGCGATCCCGAAGGTACGCAGAATGCGTATGTCTATACCATCAAGTTCGAGTACTATCTCCCCGTGGAGAGTGAACTCGTCTTTGGCAGCAGTGGCGGTTTTGCGTCGGTTACATCCGGTTCGGCAGAACTGAAGGGCGGTCATCATACCGCCCAGATGCAAGTGACCGTAACCAAGTGGGATGGAGCTGATGCCGGCGCAAAGAACAACTCGTTCAGCCCGTATTACAAAAACAACGCAGGCGATACGATGCTGTACGTGTGGAATCTGGAGATCAAGCTCAACGGCAAGGCGATTTTGATGAATGATATGAGTAGCGTAAGCACCGCCACCGTTGACAAGTCTAAGACACTGTCGAAGCATGAATGGTCCAGCACGATGGATCAGTGGGTACCGGATGCTGCGAATACACCTGTCCTTGAGATCGACTTCACTAAGGGCGACCGCTACGCGTTCTGCATTACGCGCATGGAAAACCATTCTGATAAGCATCCTTATGTGGTTTCCTTCGAGTATTACCTGCCTAGTGAGCACGTCGGTGCATCACTGGTTATGGATTCGCTCTCGGGTTACAATTCTATACTCGGCGGTGACGCTCCCTATTTAGTCGCCGGCTATAACAAGTTCCACGGTATTTACAGATCCGGTGCAGGTGGTAACGCCTTTGCCCCCTACCTGTCCTCCAAGGATAAGTTTGGTAAGATCTACATTTGGAACTTCAAGGTTACCATTGACGGTAAGGAAGTTGAGGGCTCGTCTTCCGAGGTTCAGAGCTTTACCAATGCCGGTGTGGACAACACCAAGCGACTCACCGAGTATTCTTGGTACGAGACGATGAAAGATGAGCCTGTCGTCAAAAACACGACGAAGGAAAGCCAGTTCATGCTCAAGATCGAGAACTACTACTTCGATGCTGAGACTAGCCAGACCCTGAAAGATAGGCAGTTCCGTCAGCTTGTCGGCTTGCAGGAAGAATATGAAACCGGTTCGCCTATCCTGCCGAACCGCACCTATGTATTCTCGTTCGATTATTACTCTGCCGAGAACCTTGGCTCTGATATGGCCGTGTGGCATATGCACTCCGGTGCCGGTAAGTCGAACACGCCGTTCACCAAGTACGGGACCGAAGAGACTGTCAATAAGGTACTCGAGTACGATGGCCGCTATCATGTGGAAACCGAGTTCACCACTTGGCCCGATCAGTATGACCTCTCGGTTGGTCTCGAAATGGGTGTCGAAGGTGTCGGCTACTACTGGAACTTCTCCCTCATCGACAAGGAGACCGGCGAGGAAATGCTGCGCAACACTGAGTTGATCCGTCCCGCGAACCCCGAGGTGAACGGGATGACCTTCGGTAACTGGATCACCAACGGCGCTGATGTAGACTTCCCCCCCAACTTCTATTGGATCCCGATCGATTCCGACGAGGCTAAGGCCATTCTCGCACTGAAGGAAGGCGAGGTCCTGCCTGAGGAGGAAGAGGAAGAAGAAGAGGAAGAAGAAGAAGAAGAAAAGAAAGACGAAGAGTCCAAGGAAGAGGAAAAGGAAGAGAAGGAAAATCCGCTTGGTCCCGACGCGCTGTTTGATCCCGAGAAGGACATCGCGATGGACTATGCAGACGCCTCTGGTTTTGGTGTCGGCTATGCGCTTGACATCCATAAGTACGCAGACAGTGAGCTCGCCGCGGCGATCACCGAGAAGCTGGGCGATCTGCCTTACGTGGCATACGACATCCAGCTCGCGTTTAACGACGAGTTCATCAAGCCTGAGAAGGATATCTTCCTGGCAATCGCGCTGCCTCAGGGCTTCAGCGCTGCCCACTCGAAGGTGTACTTCTGCGATGCGAACGGCAACCTGATTGATACCGCGGCCTATATGGACGTGGACAGCGGCTATCTGCTGGTGCAGTACAATGTGCTCGGCACCTTCGTCATCGTAGATGGCGAGATTGGTGACGAAGGCGAGTCTGAGGATGAGGGTGAGCAAGAGCCCACCGACGAGCCCACCGACGAGCCCACCGACGAGCCTGCCGATGAGCCCACTGATGAGCCCACTGACGAGCCCACCGATGAGCCCGCCGATGAGCCCACCGACGACGATAAGCCTGCGGATACCAAGCCCAGCGATAAGGGCGACAAGAAAGACAACAAGTCCGACAACGGTTGGATCCTGTGGGTCGCTATCGGCGGCGGCGTGCTTCTGCTGGCTGCTGCGGCGATCGTCCTGATCGTTCTCAAGAATAAGGGCGCTAAGGCCGATGCTGAATAAGCGTTGATCTTACGCAACGATTCTTAAACTCCCGAAAGGGCGTTGCACACATTGCGTGTGCAACGCCCTTTCTTTTGTTCGTTGCTCGTGCAAACTTGTAGTGCACAAAACACATTGCTCTTTTCCTATAAAAAGGACTGCCAAGGGTAATAATCCCCGTCGCTTAATACCCCGCTGTCCCGCGCAATCTTCACAATGGGAAAATTTTATCACAGCCGACAAAAACACTTGCATTCTGTCGGGGGCTATATTATAATGAAATTGGAATAATTCTACAAGAGTGCTTTGTTGAAGGGGACGATTCAGGAGGTGTCCATTATGTACAATCAAGTGTTATATGACTTCTACATTGCCCGTAAGCATCACGCTTATCGGCGTCCTTTCCCTGCGGAGTTGACGGCTTCTGTGCGGGACAAGAGCCTTAATCCCACCGAGCGGATGATGACACGTCTGCGTCTGGTGCTGGCCAACGAGCAGCCGACCATTTTGGATGATCAGCGCATCGTGTTTCTGCGCACCGTGACGGACGTGCCGGATATCTTCACCGAGGAGGAATGGGCCGAGATCAAGTCGAAGCACTTCGTGCACGAACTTGGTTATGTATCCAACCTCTGTGGTGACTACGGAAAGGTGCTTGCGAGTGGTCTTGAGCCGATCCGTGAGAAGCTTGAAGCCCGTTTGGCGGGGGAGGCGACTGAGGCGCAGCGGTTGTTCGCCGAGAGTGCACTGTCGGGCATCGCTGCGCTGTATGATTTGGCGGATCGCTATCGCGCCGAAGCCGAGCGCATCGGCCGTGCGGACGTCGCAGCGGTGCTCGCCCGCGTGCCGCGTCAGGGTGCGACGACCTTCCGCGAGGCGCTGCAGTTCCTGCGCATGCTTAACTATACCGTGTGGGCAGAGGGCAATTATCATAACACCCTTGGCCGCTTCGATCAGTATATGATGCCTTTCCTGCAGGCGGAACTGGATGCCGCTACCATCACGGTGGAAGAGGCCGAGTCTCTGCTTGAGGAGTTCTTCCTCAGCGTCAACTGGGACAGCGATATGTACCCTGGTGTCCAGCTCGGTGACAACGGCCAGAGTATAATGCTCGGCGGTGTCACCCGCGATGGCGAGGATGCGTACAATGAGCTGACCCGTATGTGCCTGCAAGCGAGCTGCCGTCTGCTGCTCATCGACCCGAAGATCAATCTGCGTGTCGGTAAAGACACGTCGATGGAGCGGTATATTGAGGGCACGCACTTGACCAAGGCAGGCTTGGGCTTCCCGCAGTATTCCAACGACGATATCGTCATTCCCGCGCTGGTGAAGCTCGGCTATAAGATTGAGGATGCGCGCAACTATTCCGTCGCCGCTTGCTGGGAGTTCATTCTGGCCGGTTGCGGTATGGAGATCCCGAACATCGCTGCTCTGTCTTTCCCGAAGGCGGTTGAGGAAGCTGTCGAGGAGACACTGCTCACCGCAACGGATTTCAACACCGTGATGGCGGCGGTCAAGCAGCACATCACCAAGGGCGTCGACGAGATTTGCTCGAGCATTCATGATATCTTTATGATCCCCGCGCCTTTCTATTCCATTCTGATGGATGGCTGCGTGGAGGAGGCGAAGGATATCTCCACCGGTGCACGGTATAACAACTTTGGCATCCACGGCACGGGTGTTGCCACCGCGGCCGACTCGCTCGCGGCGATCAAGATGCACGTATTTGACGAGAAGACAGTGAGTGGCGCTGAACTGCTGGAGGCACTGCACAACGACTTTGCGGGTAAAGAAGAACTGCTGTATAAGCTGCGCAACGAGACCCCGAAGATGGGCGATAACGACGACCGCGCCGATCAGATGGCGGTAGCGATTCTCAATCAGATGGCGGAAGCAGCAGAGGGACGCCGCAATGAGCGCGGCGGTGTTTTCCGTGTCGGTACCGGCTCGGCGATGTTCTATATTGATCACGCGAAGATGTTGACCGCTTCTGCTGACGGCCGCCGCAAGGATGAGTCCTTCGGCACCAACTTCTCGCCCAGCCTGTACGTCCGCAGCAAGGGTCCTTTCTCGGTCATCCAGTCCTTCACTAAGTGCCCCACCGACCGTGCGATCAACGGCGGCCCGCTGACGATGGAGTTCCACTCCACCGTGTTCGATACCGAGGAGGGCGTCGAGGGCGTTGCCACGCTGGTCAAGGCGTACATCGACAAGGGCGGCCACCAGCTGCAGCTTAACTCCATCAACCGTGACCGTCTGCTGGATGCGCAGGCACATCCCGAGAATTACGGCAGTCTGATCGTCCGTATCTGGGGCTGGAGCGCGTATTTCGTTGAGCTGGAGAAGAAGTTCCAGGATCATCTGATTGCGCGACAAGAGTTTATGACCTGTTGATATGGAAGCAACGATATTTGATATTAAAGAATTCGGTCTGCACGACGGCCCAGGCCTTCGCTTGACTGTGTTCTTCAAGGGCTGCCCTTTGCACTGCGTATGGTGTCACAACCCCGAGGGGATTGCTTTCGGCCAGGAGCTCGTGCGCAACGAGGATGCTTGCCGTCATTGCGGACTGTGCCAACGCCCCTGCAACCATGCTGATTGCGCGCAGTTCGGTGCGTGTGTCCATATCTGTCCCGACCGCCTTGTGAAGGTGGAGGGAGAGCTGTATACACCTGAGCGGATCGCCGAGCGAGTGTTGTCCTATCGTGAGTTTTTCGGTGAGCGGGGTGGGGTGACCTTCTCCGGCGGTGAGCCGCTGATGCACGCGGATTTCATCGAGCAGGCGATACCGCTACTCGACGGTATTCGTTTCGGTGTCGAGACCTGCGCGCATGTCCCCGCTCAGGTATTTGATCGGATAATGCCGAGGTTCCACGATCGTTTCGTAGATCTGAAGCATATGGATGCGGATATTCATCGCCGCCTGACGGGGCAGGATAATGCCTTGATTCTGCGCAACATTTCAGCGCTCAAGGCGAGCGGGCTACCCTTCACGGTGCGTATTCCGCTCATCCCCGGACTGACTGATACGGCAGAAAACCTTGCCGCCACCGCAGACTTCCTTGCGGATGCAAAGGAGCGTGTGCAGGTTGAACTGTTGCCGTACAACCCGATGACGGGAGCGAAATATCGAATGATTGGAAGGGCTTACAATCCGCCTTTTGACGAAAAGCAAAAGCCCAACGCCGATGCGTTGCCGTTCCTGGCAAAGGGAATTCCTTCCCGTGTATATTAAATAACAAACCCCACTGTTCTCTTTTGGAGTACAGCGGGGTTTATGTTATTTCGATTGCAGAATAAGAACGGGGAGATGCGGGCGATTGCTCACACGCCAAGGGATGGAGCTGTTACCGAGTCCGCGGCTAACCACCATCACAGTATCCTCTGCCGCATAGACACCATCTGTATAGGTCGGGAAGAAACCTTGCCCGGGCGCGTAGAGCGAGTGCTCGCCGAGCCGCATCTGTCCGCCGTGAGCGTGTCCGCAGACGACCAGATTCCACCGTGCGCGGCAGTAATAGGTGAAGCGGTCCGGCTTGTGCACGATGACGATGGATGGTTGCTCATCGACCGCGAGAGGCGCTGGACGCTTGTGCGCTGAGCCATACAAGCGGATGGTATCACCGTCTAGCGTCCAGTCAGCATAACTGTCGCTCAGATAGTTTACGCTGTTACGCTCGAGGATCGCACCATAGCGCGCTTCGCGCGCGAGACGCATCTCGTGGTTACCGGCGACCGCGTAGCAAGGCGCAATAGCACTCAATGCCTTTGCCAACTTGGCGAGTCGGATGTCATCGAAGTAGGTGTAGCTGTTGGTCAGATCACCGGGCAGGAAGATCGCATCCGGCTTTTGCGCGTCAACGCAGTCGACCAGCGTAGGGATGGACATCAGTGCATCGGGGAAATGTACGTCCGCGACAACCGCAATCCGCGCACCGCAAAATGCGGCAGGTAGGCAATGGCAAGCGATGGGGATTTCTTCGACCTGTACCGTCTGATCGGTGCGGTCGAGAGCCATAAGATGGTGCAGTAGCCGTTTTGATCGCATTGGCTCATGGATCATAGCGATGCGTCTCCTTTACATAAGGTGGTTTTATTCTATGATATCATAGAATGTCAAGGAATAAAAGGGGCAGAAGCAAACTTTTTCGCTAAATCGAGGTTGACACACTTGTGATAAAAGGCTATAATAATTATGATTGGGTTTTGTGTGCTTATTTATGAGCATACAAGGACATTTTATTAATAGACTTACAGAACTACATAGAAAAAGGAGATATTATGCAGGAATTGGATATTCGCGCGATTGTCTCCGCGCTACTGAGAAAAATTAAATGGATCATTCTGTCGACCGTTGTTCTGACGCTGGCTTTCGGTCTGTACGCCAAGCTCTTTATTAAGAGCACCTACCGCTCGGAGGTGCAGATGTACGTCAGTAACTATACCGACCTTAGTTCTGCACAAGGCGCTTCGACAGGTGGTCTGTCTGCATCCCAAGTATTGGTTAATGAGTATATTGTCATCCTCAAGCACGACGATATTACGAGCAAGGTGGCCGCGCAGCTTCGTGAGCAGGGAAACGGTTATGTGATGACCAACGGGGCGATCCGTGGTGCGGTGTCAATGAGCTCGGTGGATGAGACCGCTATGCTCAGAATCACCGCCACCACGACCGACCCCGATCTGTCCAAGGCGATCTGCGATGCGTATGCGGCGGTTGCTCCCGCCCAGCTTAAAGAAGTGATGGAAATGGGCACGATCAAGCCGATGGGCGATGAAGCAAAGCTCGGCACCAAGGTTGGCCCCAATGTGATGAAGACCGCTGTTCTCGGCGGCATTATCGGTATGGTGTTAGCCTGTGCGGTCGTGTTAGTGGTTTATATGTTGGATAACACCGTCACCGGTGAGCGGGAGCTCAAGCATCGTCTCAATGTGACGGTGCTCGGTGAGGTGCCCAATCTGCAGCCAGATAAGAAAGGGGAGAACAAGAATGTCGCAGGAAAATAAGTCTTATATCCCCGGCAAGTCTGGCTATTCTAACCGCAGTATTGCATTCCGCGTGGCGGAAGCTTACAAAATGATTCGCACGAATCTGCTGTTCACCCTGGCTAATGCGAGTAGTAAGATCGTTGTGTTTTCCAGCGCTGAGCCCGGTGCCGGCAAGTCGACGCTCTGCTCCAATCTCGCGATCGTGATGGCGCAGACAGGTGCAAAGGTGCTGCTCATCGACGCGGATATGCGTAAGCCTGTGCAGCATCGGAACTTCCGTGTCAGCAAGACATTGGGACTTTCCAAGATCCTCGGCAATCTGAACTCGTTTGAGGAGTGCATTCAACATGATGTTACCCTGAATCTGGATCTGATCCCGTCCGGCTCTATCCCGCCGAATCCCTCTGAACTATTGGGTTCCGAGCGGATGAAGAAGCTGCTTGCCCAGGTAGAGGAGCATTACGATTATGTGTTCATTGATTCGCCACCGCTCGGTGTGGTGGCGGATGCGTTGGTCATTGCTCCGCAGTCCGCGGGTGTTGTATTGGTTGCGCGCCAGAAGCAGACGATCTATGATGAGCTGGAGAAGTGCATTGACTCCATTAAGCAGATTGACGCTACGATGCTTGGCGTCGTGGTGACGGATGTGCGTTCTGATACTGCCGGCTATATGCGGTACGATAACAAGCGATACTATCGGTCATACAATTTTGAGTATGGCCGTCGGCAGAAGAGCGATGATTGATTTTCATAGCCATTGCCTGCCTGCGATGGATGACGGTGCGCGCAATGTGACCGAATCAGTCGCCATGCTGACCGTTTCCGCAGAGCAAGGCGTGAGGACGGTTATAGCGACCCCGCATTTTTATCGCAGTGAGGAGACGATATCCTCCTTTCTGCAGCGTCGAAACGAGGCGCTCCGACGCTTAGAAGGGCACATTCCTGAAGGAATGGTGCTTGTACCGGGCGCGGAGGTGCTGCTGCAGAAGGGCCTTTCCCGATTGGATTTGCGTGATCTGTGCATACAAGGAACAAGTCGTATCCTGATTGAATTACCCTTTATGCCGCCGGAAAACTGGATATACGAAGAGCTGGAGAATATCGCCCTTGCTCAGCGGCTGGATGTCATTCTGGCTCACGTTGATCGCTATATGGCATGGTATTCCCACGATAAGATTGCCGCGATGATGGATTTCCCCGGTGTTTCCGTACAGCTCAATGGGGAAGCCTTTTTGGAGTCTGCGACCTTTCGCGCCCTGCGGCATTGGCTGCCGCAGCCGAAGCGGTTGATCTTCGGTTCGGATATGCACCACATCGATCGGCGTCGGCCGAATCTGGAAGAGGCGTATAAGGCTCTTCATAAGAAAGCGCTCGGTCGCCGTTGGATGGCTCAAGCTGAGCAGATCGGCCCTACCTTGCTTTTGCCCCCGCAACCTATTTTATCGTTGGAGGGATTTCTTTGAGTAACGCGCCGACCCCAAAACAATTTGATCGGACACATTTACGACGCGGACTGTTGCTGTTGGTCGACATTTTGATTATCTCGGCAATGTTTGTGGTGTCGTGGTTGTTATTCCGCCAGCGATTTTCCTTGCCTGGGGAGATATATCTGCTGCATTGGGCAACGGTTGTTGTCAGTTGTGGCTTGTTTTTGGTGTTTTTCCGTTGCTATGACAGCCTGTGGCGTTATGAAGACGGAAAAGAGTATTTGATGCAGTTCTTGGCAATGTCCTGTGGCTTTGTACTGTATTTTTTGTTGGATACCTACATCATTCCACGGGAGATGCATTATTCCGGACGTTTTATGCTGTTTGCGGTGATGATGGCACTTATCGGTATGTGGCTGTTCCGCTTCGCTTATCGATATTTGCGTCAGATGGCGTTATTGCGCGCTTACCGTTCTCGTCAGGCGACCGAGATGGTGATTGTCGGTGCGGGCGATGCGGGCGTTTCGCTGGCAGATGAGATTCTGCGCAACACCAGCTCTCGCAATCGTGTTGTCGGTTTCTTCGACGATAATACCATGAAACATAATTCCATCATCCACGGGATTCCCGTGCTCGGCAGCATTGATCAGATAGCGGTGTTGCTCGAGGATACCGAGGTTAAGGAGATCGTGGTGGCGATCCCCTCGTTGGATGATGAGAATCGTCGGCGCGTCTTGCAGCTGTGCTGCCAGACGAAGTGCCGCGTACGTATTCTCCCGCAGATGAGCGAATTGTTGGATCAGAGCGGCCCGGGTCTCTTTGGCACCATACGCGATGTTTCACCGGAGGATCTGCTTGGCCGCGAGACGATCCATTTTAATAATGAAGAGGTTTACAATTTCCTTACCGACAAGACCGTAATGGTCACGGGCGGCGGTGGCTCGATCGGCTCGGAGCTTTGCCGACAGATCGCGATGCATGACCCCGGTCGGTTGATCATCGTGGACATTTACGAGAATAATGCGTATGATGTTCAGCAGGAGCTCAAGCACGAATATCCCGAGCTGGAGCTGCATATTGAGATCGCTTCGGTGCGTGACGTGGACAAGGTTAACTTCCTGTTCCGCAAATATCGTCCGCAGATTGTGTTCCACGCCGCGGCGCATAAGCATGTGCCGCTGATGGAGGATTGTCCAGAAGAGGCGATCAAAAACAACGTTTTCGGCACCTACAACGTAGCGAAGGCGGCAAATGTTTATGGCGCGGATAAATTTATTCTTATCTCGACCGATAAGGCGGTTAATCCCACCAATGTGATGGGCGCGAGCAAGCGGCTTTGCGAGATGATCATGCAGAGCATGCAGGACAGCACTAAGACAAAATATGTCACTGTGCGTTTTGGCAATGTGCTTGGCTCCAACGGCTCGGTCATCCCGCTGTTTAAACAGCAGTTGGCGCATGGCGGTCCGATTACTGTCACCGACCGCCGCATTATTCGTTACTTTATGACCATCCCCGAGGCGGCACAGCTTGTGATGCAGGCGGGAGCGATCGCCGACCGTTCGCAGGTGTTTGTGCTGGATATGGGCGAACCGGTCAAGATCCTGTCGTTGGCAGAGAATCTGGTGCGTCTGGCGGGCTATACTCCGTATCAGGACATCGATATTATCGAGACGGGTTTGCGCCCCGGTGAGAAATTGTACGAAGAACTTCTGATGCAGAATGAACATCTTACCGCAACGAAGAATCATAAGATCTTCATCGAACAGCAGGAGAAAATCTCACATCAGGAGATGCAGGATAAACTCAAGCGCCTGCAAGATGTGCTGGCACTGGAGAATCCCGATGAAGTTGTACGGGTTATGCACGAGATTGTGCCAACCTTTAAGAGCCCTGAAGAGGTTAATGCACAAGTGAATAAAGAAACCGTTACGGTGTAAAAAGGGAGGATGCCGAAAGGCACCCTTCTTTTTTAGCCGCGGACAGGTGAAATTTCCCCCTCTAAAGAATTTCCTATTGAGTGCACGGAAAATTTATGATATAATAACACTATGAGTGATTTACAGGAGGCGGCTTTGCAATGACGATCGAAGACAAGTATACGCTATGGCTGGAAAAGGCAACGGAGGATATCGACTTGACGGCTGAACTGACCAGCGTAGCCAATGATCCCGAGGCGATTCGCGACCGCTTTTATCAAGAGTTGGCGTTTGGCACGGGTGGTTTGCGTGGTGTGATCGGCGCGGGAGAGAATCGTATGAACGTTTACACCATTCGCAAGGCGACGCAGGGCTTGGCAAACTACCTTAAGGCACGGTATACCGAACCTGCCGTGGCAATCTCCTATGATTCCCGTATTAAATCGGATTATTTTTCCGCCGAGGCCGCCCGCGTGCTGGCGGGCAACGGCTGTGCGGTGTTTCTTTTTCCGCAGCTCGAGCCAACCCCCGTGCTGTCCTATGCGGTGCGGTATTACGGCTGTCAGGCGGGTATTATGGTCACGGCGAGCCATAACCCCGCGAAATACAACGGATACAAATGCTACGGTGCGGACGGTTGCCAGATGACCGACGTCGATGCGAATGCCGTGACAGATTGCATCCGTGCGCTGGATATCTTCGAAGATATCAAGGTGGCGGATTTTGATGCAGCGGTCGAGGACGGCCGTATTCGAATGATTGGCAACGAGCTGCTCGAGTCCTATCTCGGCAAGGTGATGGAACAGCAGGTTAACCCTGGCGTGTGTGCCGAGGCGGGCCTGAAGGTCATCTATACGCCGCTCAACGGCGCGGGCAACATCCCCGTGCGCGAGGTGCTGCGCCGTGTCGGCGTGGCGAACGTGCAGGTCGTCCCCGAACAGGAGCTGCCCGATGGCAATTTCCCCACTGCGCCGTATCCGAACCCTGAGATTCGGGAAGCGTTCGGCTGCGCGCTGGCGATGGCTCAGAAGGAGCAGCCCGATCTGCTGCTTGCGACCGACCCTGACAGCGACCGCGTCGGTATTGCGGTGCGCGGCGCAGACGATTATACGCTGATGTCGGGCAATGAGGTCGGCTGCCTGTTGCTCGATTACATTCTCTCCTGCCGTCAGGCGGCGAGTACGCTGCCGAAAGAACCCGTGGTCATCAAGACCATCGTCACCAGCAATATGGCGGCAGAGATTGCGAAGAAATACGGCTGTGAGCTGCGCGATCTGTTGACAGGCTTCAAGTATATCGGCGAGCAGATCGGCTTATTGGAGAAGGAAGGGGCTCCCGAGCGCTACATTTTCGGCTTCGAGGAGAGCTACGGTTATCTTGCGGGCGCGTACGTGCGCGATAAGGACGCGGTGGTTGCTTCGATGCTGATCGTTGAGATGGCGTCTTACTACCGTCAAAAGGGTATCACCCTGCTCGACCGTATGGCGCAGTTGTACGAGGAATACGGTGTTTATCGTAACTCCCAAGTTAACGTGGCCTTCGAGGGGGAACGGGGTATGATCGCGATGGGCGAGCTGATGGCGAGTCTGCGGCAGACCCCACCGACCGAGATCGGTGGCTGCCAGGTGCTCAGCTGCGCCGATTATCAGGAGCGTAAGTTTACCGATTATGTGTCGGGCGATGTATTGCCGCTGACACTGCCGCGCTCGAACGTGTTGTCCTATACGCTTGCGGGCGGAGCGGGCGTGATCTTCCGTCCTTCCGGTACGGAGCCGAAGATCAAGGCGTATATCACCGCCACCGGTAAGGATCTTACCGCAGCGCTGGCATTGGAGGAGGCTCTGCGGCAGGCAGCGACGGCGATCCTGAAGCATTAAAAGAAAAGATTTGGGCGCCCGAAGCAATACTTCGGGCGCCCAACAGTTTTATTATATCACACTTTCACGCAAAGGTGTTAGTAAAAATTTTTCCCAATTAATTGGCGATTTTGCGAATAGACAGCAACAAAAAAATCGGCTATACTAAAGACACAGAAAGACAAGAGAAACAAAAACCATGAAGCAGATGGGAGAAAAGGAGGACTGATTCCGATGATGATTTCAGATGAGCCGCCCGTTTCGCAGTTCAAAATTGATGTAGAAGGGAATGAGTCCAAAGAACAGTTTAGTGTAGTAACCAACAAAAAATCTTAAAGAAATGGTGAGTCCCATGCACTGATTTAGTTGATCGTCACCCCAAAAAGGGTAGATATAGAGTAATAAGAATACCAGTGAAATGGTGAGCCCCATGATCTAATTATTTGTGAGTTCAAACAAACAATTTCATTAACGATATAAGCCCCCGACCTAGAGGTCGGGGGCTTTGGTATTTATGACAGCCAATGGACGACGGCCGTCAGGAGCATACACAGCAACATACCGATGACGGTCGGCAGAACGGCGGCGAACGCCGTCCATTTAACACTGCCCGTTTCCTTGTGGATCGTCAGCAGGGTGGTGGAGCAGGGCCAGTGGAAGAGAGAGAACAGCACCGTGCAGATGGCGGTCAGCGGCGTCCAGCCGTTGGCGACGAAGATCTCCCGCAGCTGCATCGGGTCGGTGACGTCTGTCAGGCTCCCTGTGGCAAGGTACGCCATAAGAATGATCGGAATAACGATTTCATTGGCCGGAAAACCAAGGATAAACGCCATAAGGATGACACCGTCCAAGCTCATCAGACGCGCAAACGGATCGAGGAACTGTGCACAGGTCATTAGCAGAGAGGTGTCGCCGACGGTGATGTTTGCCATACACCATAGCAGTAATCCGGCAGGAGCGGCAACCGCTGCAGCTCTTCCCAACACAAACAACGTGCGATCCAGCATTGAATGAACAATCACCTGCCCGATTTGCGGACGACGATAAGGGGGGAGCTCCAGTGTAAAGGAGGACGCTTCTCCGCGCAGAAGCGTTTTGGATAATAGCCATGTGATAAAGAAGGTAACGAGAACACTCAGCAGAATGAGGATTGTGAGCAGGGCCGCTGCTGCAACAGATGAGCCTTCCGCTGTGCCGACAAAGAAGATGGTTAGCAGCATTAACAATGTTGGGAAACGCCCGTTACACGGGACAAAGTTGTTGGTGAGGATCGCAAGCAGACGCTCGCGCGGGGAGTCGATAATGCGACAACCGACCACCCCTGCGGCATTGCAACCAAACCCCATGCACATGGTCAGTGCTTGCTTTCCGCAGGCATTGCATCGCGCAAACGGTCGATCGAGGTTGTAGGCGATGCGGGGGAGATAGCCGACATCCTCCAGCAGAGTAAATAGCGGGAAGAAAATCGCCATTGGCGGCAGCATCACCGATACGACCCAAGCCAAGGTGCGATAGATGCCGAGCACAAGGACGTCGTGTAGCCACAGCGGAGCGCCCAGATAATAAAACAGCTCGCTGAGACGGTCTTGTAGCCAAAACAGGCCGTCCGCCAACAGTTGGGATGGAATGTTGGCGCCTGTGATGGTCAGCCAAAAGACCAGCATTAGCAAAAGGAGCATAACGGGATAGCCGAAGCGACGACCGGTGAGGATGCGATCGGCACGACGGTCTGTGTCCGCGTAGTTGGGCTTGCCGTAAAGAACAACCTCTTTACAGATCTCTTGTGCCTGTACAACCAGGGTGTTGACGATGTTATCGCGTAGCGCCTCGCCTTGTAAGCCCTTACAAGCTAACTCTTTTCGTTGTTCTGCGATGGTTTTTGCTATGGTCGGGTCCTCTGTCAGATCATAGCCGAGGACTGTGCGCAGTGTCGCGGACAAGGAATCGTCTCGCGCTAGAAGGTGTAGTGCCAGCCAACGGGTATTGAGTTGCTCGCCGACCTTTTGCGCGAGTGGGGGTGTCAGCGCTGCAATGGCCTGCTCAATCGGTGCGGAGTAGATGGTGACGGGTGCGGTGGCTTTGACTGCGGTGCTGTCCAACCGTTTGAACAGAGCTTCGAGTGTACGCTTTTTTCGGGCGATGGTTGGAACGATCGGCACGCCTAAACATGCTTCGAGCTTTTCTATGTTCACGGTGATGTGTTTTCGCTCAGCCTCGTCGATGAGATTAACGCATACAATGACGGGCACGCCTACCTCGATTATTTGCAATACGAGGTTAAGATTGCGTTCCAGGCAAGTTGCATCACAAACCACCACAACCGCGTCGGGATGTCCGAAGCAGACAAAGTTGCGGGCGACCTCTTCCTCGGCAGAGTGTGCCATCAGAGAGTAGGTTCCCGGTATATCGACCAGCACATAGTGTTGCTTTTCGGTCGTACAACGCCCTTGCGCGTTGGTAACGGTCTTACCCGGCCAGTTGCCGGTGTGTTGCTTCATTCCCGTGAGTGCATTGAACAGGGTGCTCTTGCCGACGTTTGGATTGCCCGCAAGGGCGATCACCAGTTCATGACTTTCCCGATCGATTATATGACCGTTATCGATCGCTCCGCGTCCCGATGCGTTTTTTGTCAGGCCCATGACGGATCCCATCTTTCTATCAAAATGTTTGCGCTGTCGCAGTCACGGATGGCGATGACAGCGCCGCGGATGAGATAGGCAGCGGGATCGCCGCCGGGACTGCGCCCGACGCATTCCACGAGCGTTCCTACAATGAGGCCAATGTCAAGCAGACGACGACGCATACTGCCGACGGTGTGTAGTGCGGTGACCCTGCCGCGCTGTCCGCTTTTTAGGTCGCAAAGACGCATAGTATCCCTCCTGGTTCATTGTCTTATTTTCAGTGTATGCAGGAGGAAAAATGGTGTGCACATCAGCAAAGTTGCTTGACAAGACGCATAGATTGTGCTATGATGCAATAAATTGTAAGGGCTCTGTTGCCGTGTTTGCGGCAGCGGGGCTGTCGTTTTTATTTCGAGGGAGGGTATTTCTATGGGATGGTTGACGGATTTTTTACTAAATGAAGGTGTTTGGATGCTACGCATCTTCCTCGCCGCTCTGCTCGGGGGATTGATCGGCACGGAGCGTAGCCGACGGCAAAAAGAGGCGGGCATCCGCACCCACGTAATCGTGGCGATCGGCGCCTCGCTGGTGATGGTTGTGTCAAAGTATGGTTTTACCGACCTGATGAATGTCGCGGGGATGGATGTCGATCCCACCCGCGTTGCGTCGAACATCGTCACGGGCATCGGTTTTCTCGGTGCGGGCGTGATTTTTGTTAAGGACGCCTCCATTCGCGGTCTGACCACCGCTGCGGGACTGTGGGCGACAGCAGCGGTCGGCATGGCGATGGGCGCGGGAATGTACGCGATTGGATTGTTTGTCGCGTTGCTGATCATTGTGCTGCAATTTCTGCTACATAGCACGATCAACCGTATGGAGGGCACGGCGATCAATCAGGTTGAGATGCGGGTGCGGTATTCGCCGCAGGTTACCGAGCGCCTGCGCACACAGTTTGCTGCGCGTCAGATGCACATTGAGTTCTTCCGCGTGAAGAAGGCAAACGATAACATCCTCACCTGCACCTTTGCGGTGCGGATGCCGCGTGAGACGACCTATGACGAGCTGCTGTTTCTACTGGATGAGAACGAGGACGTGCTCGAGATCGATATGTAAAGAAAAAGAGCCAACCGAATTCGGTTGGCTCTTTTCTTTATGTAGTTTAGCGGGATTTAGCAGATGCCCTGTGCCATCATTGCGGTGGCAACCTTCTCGAAGCCGGAGATGTTCGCGCCGGCAACCAGATCGCCTTCCATACCATACTTCTTCGCGGCATTGAAGGAGTTCCAGTAGATGTTGTACATAATCTGCTTGAGTTTCGCGTCGACCTCTTCCTCGGTCCAGTTGTAGCGCATGGAGTTCTGGCTCATCTCCAGGCCGGAGACCGATACACCGCCCGCGTTCACGGCCTTGGAGGGAGCGACGATGACGCCGTTCGCCTTGAGGTACGCCATTGCTTCGTTGGTGGTGGGCATATTGGAAACCTCGACGTAGTACTTGACACCGTTGGCGACGATCTTCTCCGCCTCGGCCATGCCGACCTCGTTCTGGGTCGCGCAGGGCATAATGATGTCAGCCTTGGTGCCCCAGGGCTTCTGACCCTCGAAGTAGGGGACACCGAACTTGTCGGCGTAGTCCTTGACCTTGTCGTGGCCGGAGGCGCGCATCTCGAGCATGAAGTTGATCTTCTCCTCGGTGTTGATGCCATCCTCGTCGTAGACGTAGCCGTCGGGGCCGGAGATGGTGACCACCTTACCGCCAAGCTCGGTGACCTTCTTGACGGTACCCCAAGCAACGTTACCGAAGCCGGAGATGGCGAAGGACTTGCCTTTGATGGTGTCGCCGAAGGATTTGAGCATTTCATCGGTGTAGTACACCGCGCCGAAGCCGGTTGCCTCGGGACGGATGAGGGAGCCGCCATAGGCGAGGCCCTTACCGGTCAGCACGCCCTCGTAGCGGTTGACCAGACGCTTGTACTGGCCGAACAGATAGCCGATCTCGCGCGCACCCACGCCGAGGTCGCCTGCGGGCACGTCGGTGTCGGGACCGATGTGGCGGAACAGCTCGGTCATAAAGCTCTGGCAGAACGCCATAATCTCGTTGTCGGACTTGCCGCGGGGATCGAAGTCAGAGCCGCCCTTGCCGCCGCCCATCGGCAGGCTGGTCAGGGAGTTCTTGAAGGTCTGTTCAAAGGCGA
The DNA here is from genome assembly GCA_904501705.1 of Clostridiaceae bacterium. Classification (GTDB taxonomy): domain Bacteria; phylum Bacillota; class Clostridia; order Oscillospirales; family Acutalibacteraceae; genus UBA5905. The sequence goes on from CAJGCA010000005.1 coordinate 18,742, forward strand.
GGAACTTCATGATGCTCAAGTTCACCGAGGGGTGGAAGCGCAGACCGCCCTTGTAGGGGCCGATGGCGCTGTTGAACTGTACGCGGTAGCCGCGATTGACCTGCACCTTGCCGTTGTCGTCGACCCACGGTACACGGAAGATAATCACGCGCTCGGGCTCGACCAGACGCTCAAGCAGACCGGCCGCTTCATACTGGGGGTTCGCGGCGATGACGGGACGTAGGGACTCCAGCACCTCTTCGGCGGTCTGGAGGAATTCCTTCTGATCCGCGTAGCGAACCTTTAATTCGTCTAATACTCTGTCAACGTAAGACATAGAAAACATCTCCTTATTTGGAATATATTTATTATAAGCACAAATATTGCTTTTTGCAAGATTATTTTCAAAAAACTGCAAAAAAATTCAAATTTTGTAAAAAATTAGGGATAATCTGCCATATTCGTGCTTTGTACGGGGCAAAATGGCGTGTGGGATTGCTTTTTTTGCCGAGGTGTGGTATCATCGGGATGATAAACGAGCGGGGAGGCGGAACTATGAAGATCTTGGCGGTTGATTTGGGACTCAAGCGCACAGGCGTGGCGATCAGCGACGCGCGGGAGATGCTCGCATTCCCGATCGGCACGGTGGAAGAGTGGGATCTTAAGCGGCTGGTCGATCGCATCGCGACGATCGCCGCCGAGCAGGGTGCCGAGTGGCTGGTTGTGGGTCATCCACGCAATATGGACGGCTCGCGCGGCGAGAGCGCGCGCCGAGCCGAGAGCTTTGCTGATTCTCTTGCACAGAAGGCAGGACTGCCGACCGAATTGTGGGATGAGCGGATGACAACAGTCTCCGCCATCGGCTTTCTCAATCAGACGGATGTGCGCGGCAAGAAGCGCAAGCAGGTCGTGGACACGGTTGCGGCGACCATCATTCTGGAGGATTATCTGCAGAGTCGTCGTTTGCGCGGCGTCGATCCGAGTAAACAAACGTAAAGAAAAAGGGCAGTGCCTCGGCACTGTCCTTTTCGTTTGAGTTAACCGCTATTTTGCAGGGTACGGATGCATTCAGCGCAGATGTTCTTGCTCTTGTAGAGAGCGATGTCGCGAGCGTTGCCGCAGAAGATACACGCCGGCTGGTATTTCTTCAGCACGATGGTGTTGTCCTCGACGAAAATCTCCAGAGAATCATTTTCTTCGATCTGGAGGGTACGCCGCAGTTCAATGGGGAGAACAAAACGCCCGACGCTGTCGATCCTTCGCACGATTCCGGTTGAGGTCACGCCTAACAACTCCTTTTCTTCGAATTTTTGCGACAGAAAACAACCCAACTAAACAAAATTTTATCAAATTCCTTTTATTGTGTCAAGCAAAAAAGCAAAAAAAGTGAAAAAGGCGGGTGCTAAGCACCCGCCTTTTTCTTGGATGGGATCAGTTGCAGCCACAGCCGCAGCCGCTACGACCATAGTCGTTACCGCAGTCCTCATTATCGATCAACAGAAGAACGATGATGATGAACAGGATCCAGGTACAGTCGTTGCCGCAGAAGAGATTACGCAGACACATTCATTCCACCCCCTTACAACACCATACTATGACGAGACCGGCGGGGTGGTGCAAGAAATTTGCGAATGTATAAAGGGACAAAAAGCCGCCTATATTCTAGTAGGGTTACTTGTGTCACCCTACTGAGGAGGCGTGGTTATGTATCGGTTTAAACGGTTCACGGAAAAAGCAAACACCGCACTGAATATGGCAATGGAGGCGGCGCGCGAGATGGGACACACCTACGTCGGTACCGAGCATTTACTGCTCGGGCTTTTGCGTGAGGGAAGCGGCGTGGCGGCGACAGTGCTTGCGGCGCGCGGCATTACGGTGCTGCGCTATATGGAGAAGATGTTAGAGGGTGAGAGCGGAGGCGCGTACAGCGTGCTGACGCCTGACGACTTTACCCCACGCGCAAAAGCGGCGATGGAGCTGGCGCTGACCGATGCCGCGCTGTCGGGACAGCGGCTCGCGGGGACAGAGCATCTGCTCGCGGCGATATTGCGGGATGATACGGGGGTGGCGGTGCGGCTGCTGCAGCAGCTCGATGGTCGCCCGAGTGAGCTGCTTTCAGACATCGCCCGCGTCACCGCGCCGCGCAGTGCGGACGCGCCCGCCCGCGCGAGCGGCAAGAGCCGCACCCCGACGCTCGATCAGTTTGGGCGGGATCTGACGCGGCTCGCGCGGCTGGGCAAGCTCGACCCTGTCATCGGGCGGGATGAGGAAATTTTACGCGTTATTTGCATCCTCTGCCGCCGTACGAAGAATAACCCCTGTCTCATCGGTGAGCCGGGTGTCGGCAAGACTGCGGTGGTGGAGGGCCTCGCTCAGCGCATCGTCGCAGGGGACGTGCCGGATATGCTGTGCGACAAGCGGCTGGTGACACTAGATCTCACGGGGATGGTCGCGGGGACGAAATACCGCGGCGACTTCGAGGAGCGGGTCAAAAACGCTGTCAATGAGGTCATTAAAGCGGGGGATGTGCTGCTGTTCATTGATGAGCTGCACAACCTTATCGGCACGGGCGCGGCGGAGGGCGCGGTGGACGCGGCGAACATCTTCAAACCCTTACTTGCCCGCGGAGAACTGCGGCTCGTCGGGGCAACCACCGTCGCGGAATACCGTCGCCATATCGAGAAGGACACCGCTCTTGAGCGGCGGTTTCAGCCCGTGACGGTGAGCGAGCCGACTTCTGAGCAAACGCGGGCGATCCTTATCGGGCTTCGCCGCCGTTATGAAGAACATCACCGCGTGACCATCACCGACGAGGCACTGGATGCCGCGATACGGCTGTCGGAGCGGTATATTCCCGACCGTTTTCTGCCCGACAAGGCGATCGACCTCATCGACGAGGCGGCGTCGGGCTTGCGGCTGATTCCCGCTACGGGGGAGCCGTCTTTGCAGGGGGAGCTTGCCCGCCTTGAGCGTGAGAAGCGGGACGCGGTCAGTCGTCAGGCGTTCGAGCTGGCGGCACGCCTGCACAACGAGGAGCGGGCGCTGGCAGCGCAGCTGTCATCGACCGACGTGGTGGCTTCGCCGCTGTATGGCGAGGTCACGGGCGCACACATCGCGGCGATCGTAGCCAGCTGGACGGGGATCCCCGTCGAGCAGGTCGGCCGTGAGGAGGAGCAGCGTCTGCGCAGTCTCGAGGAGATCCTGCACCGCCGCATTGTCGGGCAGGATGAGGCGGTATCGGCGGTGGCGCGGGCGGTGCGCCGCAGTCGTGTGGGACTTAAGGACCCGCGCCGTCCGTCGGGGTCGTTTATCTTTCTCGGCCCGACGGGCGTCGGCAAGACCGAACTGTGCAAGGCGCTCGCCGACACGGTGTACGGGGACGAAAAGGCGATGATCCGCCTCGATATGTCGGAGTATATGGAGAAGCATTCCGTCTCGCGCCTTGTCGGCTCGCCACCGGGCTACGTCGGTCACGACGAGGGCGGTCAGCTTACGGAGCAGGTGCGTCGCCATCCGTACAGCGTGTTGCTGTTTGATGAGATCGAAAAGGCGCACCCCGACGTGTTCAACATGCTGCTGCAGATCCTTGAGGACGGGCAGCTCACCGACGCGCAGGGGCGGCGGGTGGATTTTCGCAATACCCTCATCGTGATGACCTCGAATGTCGGCGCGCGGGAGATCGCGGGGCAGGGGAAGGTCGGCTTCGGCACACAGACGGGGGACGCGGGCGGCTATCCTGCCGCGCGTGCCGCCGCGATGGCGGAATTAAAACGGCTGTTCCGCCCCGAGTTTATCAACCGTGTGGATGAGATCATCGTGTTCCGCCCGCTCACCCGCGCCGAGGTCGAGCGTATCGCCGAGCGGCTGCTCACACAGATGGCGGCGCGACTGGAGGCACTCGGCTATCGGTGCGCGGTGCAGGACGGGGTCGCGGCGCACATCGCCGAGAGCGGGTACGACCCCGTCTATGGGGCACGCCCCTTGCGCCGCGCCCTGCAGGCGCAGGTGGAGGATGTCATCGCCGAGCAGCTGCTCGGCGGGGTGTATGAGCAGGGGGATACCGTGTGGGTGTCCGTGCGCGACGGGAAGATTGTGTGTTATAAGGAGGAGAAAGCGACGGCGGATCTGTGATCCGCCGTCGCTGTTTCTAATTCTTTCGTATCTCCCCGCTCTCGAACAGTGGCACAAACCAAATATCCTCAAGCGTAAATTCCTTGCCGTTCAGATAATCCAGCTCGTCCGCAGGGGTGGTGAAGTCAAATTTGAGCCGATAGGAGCAGAGCGCCTGCTTATCAAACCCCGTCCCCTTATTAAGCGCATTGGTGCCGTATTTGCCGTCGCCGAGCAGGGGGTGGCCGATGCTCGCGAGATGGGCACGGATCTGGTGGGTGCGCCCTGTCAGCAAATGCACCTCGAGCAGGGAAAAGCCGTCGCGCTGCCCCAGCACCTTATAGCGGGTGCGGATGGTGCGCGCACCCGCCTTCGCCTTGTCGGAGATGTAGACGCGGTTTTGCGCCTCGTTCTTCTCGAGATACCCCTCGAGGGTGTCCTCTCGCTTCGGCATCCTGCCGTGCACGATGCACTGATAGTATTTCTGAATCTCGCGGTTTTTGAGCTTGTCGTTTAGGATTCGCAGGGCGGCGGCGGTCTTCGCCGCGATGACGATGCCCGCGGTGTTGCGGTCGATGCGGTTGACCAGCGCGGGGGCAAAGCTAAACTCCGCCGCGGGGTCGTATTCGCCTTTTTCGTACAGATACCGCTGCACGCGGAAGATGAGCGTGTCGCGGAACTCGCGGTCGTCGGGGTGCACCAGCAGCCCGACCTTTTTGTTGAGCAGCAGGATATTCTCATCCTCGTACACGATGTCGAGCACCTTAGACGCGTGCATAAATTCGTAGGTTGGTGGTGCTTGGGTGAGCACGTCATCGGGTAGGAATAGCCCGATGACATCCCCCTCTTTTAAGCGGTCGGCGGCTTCGCACCGCTTGCCGTTGAGCCGCACGTCCTTTTTGCGGATCGCCTTATACAGCATCGCCATCGGCAACGCCTTGTAGGTTTTGGTGAGAAATTTATCCAGCCGCTGACCTGCGTCGTTGCGGCTGACGGTGATGGAGGTTTTCATTAAAAGTCTCCTTTACAATACAGGAAAGTTATGATAAAATAAAGCGAAATTATGAAAAGAGAGGTGACGACGTTGTCGGAGAAGAAGGAAAAGAACCCCCACGAGGGACACCGACAGCGGATGAAGGAGCGGTTTCTCAACGAGGGGCTGTCGCATTTCAGTGGGCACGAGGTGCTGGAGATGCTGCTCTACTATGCAATCCCGTATCGCGACACCAACGACCTCGGGCATACGCTGGAGGACAGCTTCGGCTCCTTAGCGAAGGTGCTGGAGGCGGACTATCAGGATCTCATCAAGGTGGACGGCGTCACGCCGCACATCGCGACCCTCATCACCTTCTGCGGACAGGTCGCCCGTCGCTATCAGCGCGAGCAATACGCGTTTGTTAAGCCTTTGTATAAGCCGGAGGATTTCGGGCGGTATTTGCTGCCGTGGTTCAGCGGGCAAAAGGACGAGTCGGTCGTGCTGATGAGTATGGATAACCGCTATAAGGTGCTCAACACCACCCGCGTATTCACAGGCAGCGTCAATTCCACCCAGTTCAGTATGCGTGGTGCGGTACAGCAGGTGCTGCGGGATAACGCGACAATGGTGGTGATGGCGCATAACCACCCCAACGGCCACGCGTTCCCATCGAACGCGGACATCGAGACCACCCGCCGTTTCGCAAAGCTGCTGCAGGAGCTCGGCATCAAGCTCATTGACCATCTGATCATCTCAGACGACGATTTCGTCTCCCTTGCGCAGACGTACGATACCGCAGGCATCTTCCGCAAGGATGCGTCGGGCATCAGCACGGCGGCGATCGCTAAGGTCGCGGACAAGAGCCACCGATAACGTGTTGTTTCAATCATAGCACATTTGTATGGATATTTCAACCGCAAAGAGAGGTTTTCGGTATGCAGGCGTTTCGCCATTTTCGCACCATCAGCCGCCACCGCCATCAGGTCATCCGCCACTGCATTAAGGCGGGGATCGGTTGGCAGGGGTTGTTTCACGATCTGTCGAAGTATTCGCCGGCGGAATTTTGGGCGGGTGCGAAATATTATCAGGGTACCCGCAGTCCCAACGAGGTTGAGCGGGAAAAGTTCGGCTACTCCCCTGCGTGGCTGCACCACAAGGGGCGCAATCGCCATCACTTCGAATATTGGAACGACTATAACCCCGCTACCAAGAAGGTACAGCCCGTGAAAATGCCGCTGCGCTACGTCGTGGAGATGCTGTGTGACCGCGTTGCCGCGAGCAAGATCTATCAAGGGGACAACTACACCCCCGCGCACCCGCTGGAGTATTTTCTGCGCGGCAAGCCCCGCCGCTCCATCCATCCCGATACCTCTGATCTGCTGGAGGAGTGGCTAACGATGCTGCGCGATGAGGGGGAGGACGCGACCTTCGCCCACGTGCGGAAAATGGTTAAAGAGAATAAGGAATATTGAGAAAAATCGCGATGGAAGAATTGACTTTTTCCGCCATTGCCGTTATACTTAAACCATAGTTTTTTACGGGGGTGCAGATATGCACAAGGATGTAGAGAGAATTTTACTGTCACCCGAGGAGATCGAGACGGTCGTTGCGGGGCTGGCGAAGCGCATTGACGAGGATTACGCGGGCAAGGATAAAAAGCTTCTGCTGCTATGTATCCTTAAGGGCTCGGTGGTGTTTATGGGCGATCTGATGAAGCACATCACCCTGCCGCTGGAGATTGACTTTATGCGCGTGTCGTCCTATGGTGCTGACACCAAGACCACCGGCAACGTCAATATTATTCTTGATCTTGTCCGCAAGGACATTAATCAGTGCGATATCCTCATCATCGAGGATATCATCGACAGCGGTCGCACCCTGTCGTATCTTAAGCGTTATTTGGAGTTTAAGGGTGCAAAGAGCGTCAAGACCTGCACTCTGCTCGATAAGCCTGACCGCCGTGAGGTTGACCTTGAGGCGGACTACGTCGGCACGGTCATTCCCGATGAGTTCGTCGTCGGCTACGGCCTCGATTATGACGAGAAATACCGCGCGCTGCCCTACGTCGGCGTACTCAAACCTGAGGTCTATACAAAGTGATCGCAAAAGCAGCCGATGCACAATGTGCATCGGCTGCTTTTTATGCTTATCTTGCCATAGTGCGGCGTCGGTCAAGCACGGGCGATTCGCCATAGCGCTTTTTATAAGCGCGATAGAAAGCAGAATAGTCTCGGAAACCGCAGGCGAGGGACACCTCGGTAACGGGCAGCCCCGAGAGGATCTGTCGACGCGCTTCAACAAGACGTTTGACGAGGATGTAGTCCCACGCGGTCGAGCCGGTCGCGGCACGGAAAAGCCGCCCGAGCTGGGTCTTGGAGATGTAAAACCGCTCACACAGGTCGTCGAGGCTTAATTCGTCAAACAGATGCTCATTGACATACAGCAGAATATCCTGCATACGGGTGTGCGGCGGTTGTGGCTGCTCGTCCGCGGCGCGACGGTGCGCTTTGTGCGCCTTGTAGAATTCCGATAGAATGGCCGGCATAACCGTCTCGGCAATCAGCGTCTGCATCGCGCTGTCACCCGCTTGCTCGATGCGTTTTAAACAGGACAGAACAAAGGGACTGTCGAATTCGGCAGGGGAATAGAGGTTGCTCTGCCCGAGCGGGCGGCGTGTGAAGGGGGAGAGTAGCGGGCGGTAAAGGTCGTTAAAATGCAGCAGCCAGTTTTCGCGGAACTGCAATACGATGCGCTCGTAAGGCATAGAGGGGTCGATCTGCAGCTTGTGTACCTCGCCGGGGCGCATCAGAAGCACACTGCCCGGTTCTAGTGCATAGGCGGTGCTTTCCACCGAATAGGTACCTTTGCCTGAAACGAAATACAGCACCTCGAAGGTGTCGTGCGCGTGCATAAAAAACTGTGTCGGATCGGGATAGGGGGTCAGTGTGTGCTGGTATTGCCAATCATCCCGCCCTTTGATCGTTTTTTCCATAATATATCCGCCTTTTTGTATATAATGAGAAATAGTTTGCCCTTTTCTAACAACATTGTAGCATGAGACGAACATATTTGCAATATAAAATTACCTATTTCCTATGAATAAACAATGGAAAAACGCCGTCTTTTTCGCTATAATGAAAACAGAATGGCGGCTTAGGGCGAGCGGGCGGAAAGCCTGCCGCAACCGTTATCAAAAAAAGGAGGACTGTCTTATGAAACTGACATTTCGCTGGTACGGCGACAACGATCCGGTGACACTGGATCACATCCGCCAGATTCCCACGATGAGCGGCATCGTCTCTGCTGTGTACGATGTGCCCGCGGGTGAGGTGTGGAGCGAGGAGAGCATCGCCGCCCTCAAGAAGAAGGCCAATGATAAAGGCTTGGAGTTTGAGGTCGTTGAGAGCGTGCCCGTCCCCGAGGATATCAAGCTCGGCAACGAGAAGGCTCCTCAGCTGATTGCGAATTATTGCGAAAATGTGCGCCGCCTCGGTAAGACGGGCGTTAAGTGCATCTGCTACAACTTTATGCCGGTGTTCGATTGGCTGCGCAGCGAGCTTGAGCATCAGCAGCCCGACGGCGCGAACGCGCTCGCGTACGACGATCAGACCGTATTGGAGATGAACCCGCTGACCTGCGAGCTCTCCCTGCCCGGTTGGGACGAGAGCTATTCGAAGGAAGAGCTGAAGGCTCTGCTCGAGACCTACAAGGCGATGGGTGAGGAGCAGTTGTGGGAGAACCTTAAGGTGTTCCTGCAGGCGGTCATCCCTGTTGCGGAGGAGGTCGGCGTCAAGATGGCAATCCATCCCGATGATCCGCCGTGGGGTATGTTCGGTCTGCCCCGCATCATCACCTGTGAGGAGAACCTTGAGCGTTTCTTAAAGATCGTGGACAGCCCCGCAAACGGTCTGACCTTCTGCACCGGCTCGCTCGGCGCGTCGGTCGACAACGACCTGCCCGCGATGATCCGCCGCTTCGGCAACCGCATCCACTTCGCGCACCTGCGCAACATCAAGCACACCGGCACTCGCCAGTTTGAAGAGGTCGGTCACCCCACCTCTTGCGGCTCGCTGGATATGTACGAGATTGTCAAGGCACTCGTCGAGAGCGGCTTCGACGGCTACGTGCGTCCTGACCACGGTCGTATGATCTGGGGCGAAAAGGGCCGCTACGGCTACGGTCTGTATGACCGCGCGCTGGGAGCGACCTACATTGCAGGCCTGTTTGAGGCGGTCGAAAGAGGCCGGGAATAATCCGTTTATATTATCTAAAGGAGAATGACATCTATGAGTAAAGTTGTTGTTATCACCGGTGCGGGCGGCGTGCTGTGTTCTTCCTTTGCCAAGGCGCTCGCCAAGCAGGGTCACAAGATCGCGCTGCTCGATCTGAACGAGGAAGCAGCGAAGGCCGCCGCCGCCGAGATCGTCGCCGAGGGCGGCGATGCCAAGGGCTATAAGGCGAACGTGTTGGATAAGGAGAATCTGATTGCTGTTCACGAGGCGATCGTAGCGGACTACGGCAAGTGCCAGATCCTCATCAACGGTGCGGGCGGTAACAGCCCGAAGTGTACCACCTTGCACGAGAACTTCCAGGAGGGCGACGAGTCCGCGGAGGATTTTGCGACCTTCTTTAATCTCGATAAGACGGGTTTCAATTTTGTTTTTGATCTGAATTTAATGGGTACTCTGCTGCCCACTCAGGTTTTCGCGAAGGATATGCTTGGGGTCGAGGGCTGTTGTATTCTTAATGTTTCCTCGATGAACGCGTTCCGTCCGTTGACCAAGATCCCCGCGTACAGCGCGGCAAAGGCCGCGGTGTCCAACTTCACTCAGTGGCTGGCGGTGCATTTCGCGGGTCAGGGCATCCGCGTCAACGCGATTGCCCCCGGTTTCTTCGTCACCAACCAGAACCGTGCGCTGCTGTTCGATGCCGAGGGGAATCCCACCCCCCGCACGGAGAAGATTCTGCGCGCGACCCCGATGGGTCGCTTCGGTGAGGCGGATGAGCTGCTCGGTACCCTGCTGTGGCTCACCGACGAGAAGGCATCCGGCTTCGTGACCGGCGTTGTCGTGCCGGTTGACGGCGGCTTCTCCGCGTACAGTGGTGTCTGAGTTCGGTCGTAGACCGACCAAACTCACAGAATCACCCAAAAGCGGGACAATTTATGTATGATTCTGGTTTAAAAGTAAAAGGCGGCTCAAGTTTTTAAAATTGCAAATTCTTTTCAACTGCCCGAAAGGGTGGGAATGATGATGGCTAAGTATTCTTGGTGCATTCGCTGACTAGGCGGGCAATCCCATTGAAGATCAGATCGCAGCGATGTTGGCTAACGGCATTAAGCACCTCGAGGCGCGCATCATCGGCGATAAGAACTTTGTGAATTTCACCTGCGATGAGAAACTGTATCTCAACGAGCTGCAGCAGCACGTAGCGACCTCTCGTCGCAAGGAGAATGTTAAGACTGTGGTTACGGACACCTCTGTCTCCTATTCCGGTGCGAAATAAGATTGGTTATTCCAAATCATAATCACCAGTAAACTGGTGATTTGAGTAGCCCCCTAGAAGGGGATGCTACAGGCTCAGCGTCTAAAGACACCAACGAAAAGAGCCGACCGTTCGATGAACGGTCGGCTCTTTTATGTTGTTGATGTGTGCTTACAGGCTGGTAAGAATTTCGAGCAGGTTCTGCATCTCGATTTCCTTGACCTTGTCCGGCTCGATACCCGCCTTCACGCAGTCGATGTAATAGCGGATCTCGTTTTCGTAGGGATCTTCCTCGGTAATGACCATATTGATCTCCTCATCCTGTACGCCTGCCTTTTCCAGTTCAACGACTTCGGTGGGGGTGTACAGTTTCACGCCGCCGGCGGTCTTTTCGATGATGGCGTTCTCGAACTGGAAGCGGTAGTCGCCGCAGAACGGGAACTTCGAGTTAAACCATCCAGCCTCCACGGTGATAAAGAAATCATCGTAGTAGAACGTCGTCTGGATATAGTCCTGATCGGGCATCTTGGTACGGTTGACAGAATGGCTCTTCGGCATACCAAATGCATACAGCATAAAGTCCACGTCGTGCACGTGCAGATCGAAGGGCACCAAACCGCTGCGCTTCTCATCCATCATCCAGTTGTCCCAGCTCCAGTTGGGCTTGACGCTCAGGCGGGACATATGAGCGGCGAGAAGTTTGCCGTACTTGCCGGACTCGAACGCATCCTTGACGACCTCATAGCTGGCCTGGAAACGCACGACCTGGGCAACCATAAAGTGCACGTTGTTACGGCGCGCCGCTTCGTATACACGAGCGACGTCTTCGACCTTCAGTGCAATGGGCTTTTCGCACAGCACGTGGATACCGCGATCCATCGCATAGATGGATACCTCGGCGTGCAGGTAGGAGGGCAGGCAGATATCGAGGATATCCGGCTTCTCCACTTCCAACATTTCCTTGTAATCGGTGTAATGATGGATGTCGGGGTATTTCTCCATCTGCTCGGGACGGATGTCGCACAGCGCGACCAATTCCACATCCTCCATCGCCATCCAAGGGCCGATATGTTTGGGGCTGATGCCGCCGACACCGACTAATGCAACTCTCAACATATTACTCAACCTCCGTATACTTCGTTAAGGATGTTCTGCAGATAATCGCGAGCTGCGAGGATCTCATTGTTGACCGATACGGCGTTGCCGGAGATCTCGCGCTCGATGGTGAGCGGACCGTCGTAGCCGAGCTCTTTGAGTCGACGGATGAAAGCGTGGAAATCCACCTTGCCTTCACCGATGGGGGTTTCATGGCCGTTTTGGAAACCGCTGGTGGGATAGACGCCGTCCTTTGCGTGGACGTTACACACGTATTTACCGATGGTGTCCAGTGCATCGACGGGGTTGGCCTTGCCGTAGGTGATGAGGTTGGCAGTGTCGAGGTTGACGCCGAGGTTGTCGCAATCGACGGTCTCAAAGCAGCGCAGGATCGCCATAGGTGTTTCCTGGCCCGTCTCGAACAGCAGGCGCATATCATACTCGTTCTGTATATACTTGGCCACGCGACGTACTGCGACACACATGCCGGCAAAATCGGGGTCGTTGGGGTTTTCGGGTATGAAGCCCATGTGCGTAATCATATCCCGCACGCCGAGCTTATGCGCGAAGTCCGCACCGGCCTCCAGATTATTCATACGCTCGTAGCGGAAAGCGGGCGGCACTATACCGATGGTCAACGGGCCATTGCGCGGATCCCACGCGACGGGCTCGCGCCAACCGCACCAGAACGCGGTGATAGTCACGCCATATTTTTCAAACAGTTCCTTGACGCGGGCGGCGTTTTCGTCCGTCCACAAAGACATCTTCCAAGAAAGCAATTGACAAGTGGTGAAGCCGTTGTCGCGCATTGCTTGCAGCTTTTCTTCCAAAGTTTCCATCGAGCTGAAAGAAATACAGGTTCCGATTTTTAACATATCTTAGCACCTCCGTGTGTTTTGCGAAAGGAAATCCTTCCATCTATAAGAATACAATAAAAAAAGGCAAAAACAAGGGAGGCTTTTGACTTGTTTTAGCACTTTTTTGACGAATACAATAAAAACCGACCGCGACAAAGGGCGATCGGGCAAAAAATTAAGAAAATTACAGAGTGTCGATGATGTCGAGCGCCTTGTCATCCAACATCTCATGAAAGCCCGTGTAGTGACAGACGTTCGGATAAGGCTCCATCTGCTCGGGACGAATATCGCACATCGCCACAATCTCGTCATCCTCCGGACTGTTCCACGCGGGGATGTGACGCAGGGCGATACCGCCGACGCCATGCAGGCCGACTTTTAATTTTTTATAACAGATTACCTCCGATGATTAAAGTGGGGATTCGTAGCTGAATATTAGTATAATATATCACAAATGGAAAACCACGACAAGTTTACTGTTTCTCCATTTAATTTGGACGATTTTGATCTGCTTTTTAGAATAAAACCAAAAAAAGTCGGGATTTCTGTATTGATTTTGCTGTCGAGATATGCTATGATAACATTGTTCCGAATGGAAGCGATGCGCTGCTTTGGTAGGATGTTTTAGACTTTTCGGGGGATAATATGGATTACGAGAAATTACGCGAGCCGGGCTTGATGTATTATGGCGCAGACGCGGTGCGTCTGTTGCGCCATAAGGCACCGCCGCAGGCGAAATGTGTGCCGCTGCACTGGCACGACCGTTTTGAGGTGCTGATCATCGACGAGGGCTCGATGCTCGCGCACATCGCGGGCGAGGAATTTGTCGCCAAGGCGGGGGACGTGGTGATCATTAACCCCGGCTGCACGCACGAGGCGACGGCCATAGAGGAGATTTCCTATCGCGTGATGATGTTTGAGCTCGTCGCGCAGTTTGCACAGGATAAGACTGCCTATCGGCTGCTTCGTCCGTTCGTTACCCATGCGTCGGTGTTTATGCCGTTGATTAACGATTCCGAGGTTCTGGAGATTATTGAACAGATTTTCAAGGTTACGGGGGAGAAGCGCAAGGGCTTTCAGCTGATGCAGGTCGGTCTGGTCTATCAGTTTCTCTCGGTGCTGTTCGAGAAGCATCAGGACACCCGCTACGTCCGTCCCGTGGCGGAGGGGCGTCTGCGGCAGGTCATCGAGTATATCGCCGACCACTATTGCGAGGAAATCTCCTCGTCGAGTATCAGCGAGATGTTCGGGTATGACGAGTCGTATTTTTGCCGATTGTTTAAGTCGGTCGTCGGTGTGCGCCCGATGGAGTATATCCGCGTGCTGCGTCTTGAGAAGGCGCGCCGCCTGCTCATTAACGAGAAGATTGGCATCTCGAAGGTCGCGCTGGAATGCGGCTTCTCGGATATGAACTATTTTACCCGCTGCTTCCGCCGTCACTACGGCATTACGGCGGGCGAATACCGCAAGCGGGATGGATTTCCTTCCGTCAGCGCGTACGTCAAGAATCTGTGATTTTGTTCAACAAAACAACAGCCGATGCGTGCCTGAGCGCGCATCGGCTGTTGTTCGTTGTATTTTAGTCTTCAGCGGTAGCAGCCTTGTCGAGTGTGCCGTTGGCAAGTCCCTGCAGATAGGCGTTGATGAAGCCGTCGATCTCGCCGTCCATCACCGCCTGAATATTGCCCATTTCGTAGCCGGTGCGGGTGTCCTTCGCCAGCGTGTAGGGCATAAAGACGTAGGAGCGGATCTGGCTGCCCCAGGCGATCTGCGCCTGGTTGCCCTTGATGTCCTCGAGGCGGTCGAGGTGCTCGCGCTCCTTGATCTCGACGAGCTTGGATTTGAGCATTGCCATCGCCTTGTCGCGGTTCTGGAACTGGCTGCGCTCGTTCTGGCACGCGACCACGATACCCGTCGGGATGTGGGTCAGTCGAACAGCCGAGGAAGTCTTGTTGATGTGCTGACCGCCCGCGCCGGAGGAGCGGAATACGTCCATCTTGATGTCCTCGGGGCGGATGTCCACCTCAACATCCTCGTCGAGCTCGGGGATAACCTCGAGTGCCGAGAAGGAGGTGTGGCGGCGTCCCGACGAATCGAAGGGGGAGATGCGCACCAGACGGTGCACGCCCGCCTCGCCCTTGAGGTAGCCGTAGGCGTTCTCGCCGATGATTTCGATAGAGGCGCTCTTGAGTCCCGCCTCATCGCCGTCGAGATAGTCGAGGACGTTATACTGGAAGCCATGCGATTCGGCCCAGTGGGTGTACATACGGTAGAGCATCGAGGCCCAGTCCTGCGCCTCGGTGCCGCCCGCGCCCGCGTGGAAGGTGAGGATGGCGTTCTTGCTGTCATATTCGCCGCTGAGCAGGGTGGCGAGCCGCTGGCTCTCCATTGACTTCTCGATCTGCTCGAGACCCGCCACGCACTCGTCGAGCAGGGAGAGATCCTCTGCCTCGTCGGCGAGCTCGATGAGGGTCAGCGTGTCCTGATAGTCGGCGTGCAGCTTTTCATAGCTTTCGATCTTACCCTTGACCGAAGCGGCCTTTTGGGTGATCTTCTTCGCGTGCTCCATATCGTCCCAAAACCCGGGGGCGGCGGCACGCGCATCCAGCTCGTCTGCCTCACGCTTGAGCTGAGTCAGGCCGATGGACTCCGCGAGATCCTCGATCTGCGGAAGCATACCCTCTAATTTCAGTTTGAGTTCTTCATATTGCAGCATGGTACTTCTCCCATTCACGAAATTTCCAGTTTCTTATTATACCCGAATTGTGCGCCGATGTAAAGAGAAAATTCCTTTTTTATATTCTGTGGTTTTGCTCTTGCACTTTGTCGGGAAATTGCGTATACTATACTTATGTTTTGACTAATTACTTGTCAAAGGAGATGCGCGTATGAAGATCCTGATGATCCCGTCCTGGTACGGCACCAAGACCGCCCCGCTGCTCGGCTCGTTCTACAAGGAGCAGGCGGAGGAGCTGGTTGCCCGCGGACACGACGTGGCGGTGCTGTATGCCGAGGTGGGCGGTAGCCTGCGCCCGTCGGACAACGGGATGACCCACGCGGTGGTAAACGGCGTCAATACCTACGTATGGGTGCGTCCGAATCTCACCCCGCGGTTTGAACGCGGCCGCTGCTGGCAGCGCACGCGGATGCTGGAGGTGCTGTACCGCAAGCTCGAAAAGGAATGGGGGCGTCCTGACGTAGTTAACCTGCGCTCCTCTTTGCAGGGCTACGAGGCGGTCGCGCTGTGCCGTCGGCATAACCTGCCGTTGTTCTTTATGGAGCACTCCTCGTTCGTTGTTACCGAGGGGGCGGATAGCCCTGCGCTCGCGCGCCTGCGTACCGTGATGGGTGCGGCACAGGTGAACGCCTGCGTCGGCTCGGTGCTGATGCGGGTGATGAAACCGATTGACGACAATACCCGCCTCATCCCCGACTTTGTGGACGAACGTCGTTTCGCCATCGGGGAGAAGAGTGACAAGTCTTCCGCCTTTACATTCGCCGCAATGGGGCAACTGCGCCTGATCAAAGGGCACGACACCCTCATCCGCGCCTTTGCGCGCCTGCGCGAGTTGACCGACCGCTCCGTGCGTCTGCACATCGCGGGTACGGGTGGATTGCGTGAGTATCTGCAGGGGATCATCGACACCGAGGGCGTTGCGGATACCTGCAAGCTCGTCGGGGCGATTCCGCGCGATGAGGTCAAAACCTTTATGAACGATTGTGACTGCTTCATTTGCTCGTCCCGCACCGAGATGCTGTCCTGCGTGCTGCACGAGTGCGCCGCTTGCGGTCGCCCCGCCATCGGCACAATGTGCGGCGGCCCGCAGGATATCATCACCGAGAAGTCGGGTGTGCTGGTGCCGGTCGACGACGTCGAGGCGATGGCGCAGGCGATGCTCACGATGCTGGATAAAGCGGAAACCTACGACCGTGAGGAGATTCGCGCGAGCATCATTGAGCGGTTCGGCCGCGATACGGTGTGCGATGCGCTCGGTAAGGCTTGCGCCGATGCCGCCGCGATCAAAAGCGGGGTGGCGAAATGAGTTTGCCCGAGAGCCGCACCCTCACTGTGCATAACGGCGAGGTGCCGTATTATTCTTTTCCCGCATTTGACCGTATCGATTTCGTGCGACACGGCTTTTCTACCCGCCTCGGCGGTGTGAGCGAGGGAAAATTTTCCTCTATGAATTTAAGCTTTACGCGTGGTGACGACGACAAAGCGGTGCGGGAAAATTTCGACCGCTTTTGCGCCGCCATCGGTGTGGATGCCGAGCGCGTTGTCGTGTCGGCGCAGACGCATACCGTCAACGTGTACAATGCCACGGCGGCGGACTGCGGTCGCGGCATCACCCGTGAGCGTGGGTATACCGACGTTGACGGGCTGATCACCGACGAGCCGAACGTAGTACTGTGCACGCAGTACGCGGACTGTGTGCCGCTGTTTTTCGTTGATCCCGTGCACCGCGTCGTCGCGACTTCCCATGCCGGCTGGCGCGGCACGGTCGGCGGAATCGGGCAGGTGACGGTGGAGCGTATGGCGCGCGACTACGGCTGTCGGCCGTCGGATATCCTCGTTGGCATCGGTCCGTCTATCGGGCGGTGCTGCTTTGAGGTGGATACTCCCGTGATGGACGAGTTTTCAAAACTGTCATTCTTCGACGGCGAGTGCTATACCGACGACAAAAATGGCAAATACCACATTGATTTGTGGGAGGTCAATCGCCGATATCTGCTTGAAGCAGGCGTAAAGGCGGATAACATTACCGTTACCGACGTGTGCACCCGTTGTCATCCTGATAAATTGTGGTCGCACCGCTACTGCGGCAACGACCGCGGCAGTCTGGCGGCATTTATTGCGATTGTCGAATAACTCATATTTGACCGAAAACCATCCATACTAATTCTGAAAAGGAGTGGTATGGATATGACCTATCAGGAAACGGTGGGCAACTTAAAAGACAAGCTGCGTGTAGACGCGAGCTTTGATATGATGTTCCGCGAACTGACCGTGGGACACCGCTCAGCCTCGATGTTCTTTGTGGATGGACTGACAAAGGACGAGGTGCTGGAAAAAATGCTGGAATTTATGGCAACGGTACCCGAGCGGGATGCCAAAGGGATTACCGATGCCAATGAATTTATCAAGCGATTTATCACCTTTATTGAGGTGGCTTGCACTGCCGATACGGAAAAGGTGGTTACACAGGTGCTGTCGGGTGTGACGGCGTTGGTCGTCGAGGGACTTGACCGCATCATTCTTATCGACACGCGCACCTATCCCGTGCGCAGCGTGCAGGAGCCGGAATCCGACCGAGTTCTGCGCGGCTCGCGCGACGGCTTGGTGGAGACGCTGGTGTTTAATGCCGCGATGATTCGCCGCCGCCTGCGCGATCCGTCCTTGACCTTTGAGGTCATCCCCGTAGGCAGTGTGTCATCCACCGACGTGTGCCTGTGTTATATGACGGGGCGGGTGGATAAGAAATACCTCGAAAGACTGCGCCGGCGACTCAAAAGCATCACCATCCCGACCTTGTCGATGGGGCAGGAGAGCCTGGCGGAATGTCTCTTACGCGGGCAATGGTATAATCCGTTTCCGCGCATCCGCTACACCGAGCGCCCCGACAGCGCCGCGGCGAGTGTCGCGGAGGGACAAATCATCGTGTTGGTGGATAATTCCCCCGCCGCGATGATCCTACCGACCTCGATATTTGATTTTTCGCAGGATACCAACGATTTCTATTTTCCGCCGCTGGTGGGGTCGTATTTGCGGCTGGTGCGCGGGTTTATCTTCATCGCGACCTTGTTTCTTACTCCCGTGTGGTACTGGCTGATCCAAAATCCCGAGCACATCCCGCAGGCGCTGGATTTCATCCGCATTAAGGAACCGGGCGGCATCCCGATCATCGTACAGCTGTTGCTCGTCGAGATGCTCATCGACGTGCTTAAATTAGCGAGTCTCAATACCCCGACCTCGCTGAGTAATGCCTTGAGCTTGGTCGGCGCATTGGTGTTCGGCGAGTTTGCGGTGCAGGCGGGACTGTTTGAGCCCGAACTGCTCGCGTATATGGCGTTCGTCGCCATCGCGTCCTTCACTCAGCCGAGTCACGAGCTGACCTATGCGGTCAAGCTGTTCCGTATGCTGCTGCTTCTCCTCACGTGGTTGTTCCACGGCTGGGGGTTAATCGGCGGGCTGATCCTTATTGCGGCGCTGATGGCTACTACCCGCACGGCGGTGGAGGGCAAATATCTCTACCCCGTTATTCCGTTTAACGGTAAGGCGTTGTTGCGGTTGGTGTTCCGCCAGAATATCAGCCGTTATAATTCCTAGGACACGCACACGCCCCGAAACTTCGCATACATTGGCGTAAGGCTGAGATGTGGAGGGGTGTCGATGACTTTCGGAGAATGGTTGGCGGCGGTGGTCGTCTTATTGCTTGCGCTGTATGGGTGTGCACAGCTGATTCGACGGCTGTGCCTGTGGGCGACTCGCTGTCCAAGGTCGGTTGCTTGTTATCGGCTGGCGGTGCCGCGTGAGCGTGGCGCGATCGAACCGCTGTTTCGCTGCCTGCAGGCGCAGGCGGCGTGGGCAGATGCCCGCACGGAGCGCACGCTGGTTGTGCTGCCCACGCTTGGTGAGGAGCAGCAGCGGATGGTGGTGCGATTGGAAGAGGATAACCCCGCGGTCACGGCGGTGACCGCAGAGGAATTGGCTGCTTTAGCAGTTAATATACAAGAATTTTAAAGGAGGTCACGGCGTGGAGCAGGAGAACGGGATACAACTGAACGGCACGGTAGAGCATATCGTCTTTGCTAACGAAGAGAACGGCTGGACCGTGTTGGAACTGGACACCGGCGACGCGCTTGAGACCGTGGTAGGTACCTTCCCGACTGTACAGGTAGGGGAGTACCTGCGCCTGCAGGGTGACTACGTCGAGCATCCGAGCTTTGGTCGCCAGTTTAAAGCGACCGCCTGCGAGAGCAGCCTGCCGACCGATGCGACCGCGATCCTGCGGTATCTCGCGTCGGGCGCGGTGCGCGGCATCGGCCCGAGCACCGCGGCGCGCATCGTTGACCGCTTCGGGGCGGACGCTCTGCGCGTGCTGGAGGAGGAGCCCGAGGAGCTCGCGAAGATCAAGGGCATCTCGCTCAAAAAAGCGCGTGAAATGGGGCAGAGCTTTTGCGCGCAGTTCGGTCTGCGTGAGGTGGTGATGACGTTTGCCACTTATGGGCTGACCCCCGCTGAGGCGCTGCGCTGTTGGAAGAAGTTCGGCCCGTCGACGCTCGTGAAGATTAAAGCGAATCCGTATCTTTTGTGCACCTCGGGGCTGTATATCGGCTTTGAACGGGCGGATCAGCTGTGTATGGGGATGAGCGGGGATAAGCTCGATCCGCACCGCATCGAGGCGGGGATCGTGTATGTGCTGCAGCATAATCAGGGCAACGGTCACACCTGCTTGCCGAAGGATAAGGTTATCCCGACGGCGGTGACGCTGCTCGATGTCCCCGTCGAGACGGTGGAGTCTGCTCTTGAGCGGATGATCGGATTCGACCTCAAGCAGGAGACCATCGGCGGGCGGGAATTTCTGTTCTTGCCGCGGCTGTATGAGGCGGAGAGCTTCATCGCGGTGCGTATGCGGCTGATGAGCGGCTTCTCACAGATCGCTGTCGAGGATCTCGAGCTGCGCATCGACGCGATGCAGCGCAATTTTCATATCGAATACGAAGCCCAACAGCGTCGCGCGATGATCGAAGCGATAGAAAAAGGCACGCTGATACTCACGGGCGGCCCCGGTACGGGCAAAACGACCACTCTGCGCGGCATCATCACCCTGCTGGAGAGTATGGGGGAGACGGTCGCCATCGCCGCCCCGACAGGGCGCGCGGCGAAGCGCATCGCGGAACTGACGGGGCACGAGGCAAAGACCCTGCACCGTCTGTTAGAGGTGCGGTGGGACGACAGCGATACCCACACCTTCGAACGCAACGAGAAAAACCCGCTCGACGCGGACGCGGTGGTCGTCGACGAGATGTCGATGGTGGACACGCTGTTGTTCGAGAGCTTATTGCGGGCAGTCAAGACGGGCTGCCGCCTGATCTTGGTCGGCGACACCGACCAGCTCCCCGCGGTGGGCGCCGGCTGTGTGTTGCAGGATCTCATCGACAGCGGCACCGTGCCTGTCGTGCAGCTCACGCAGGTGTTTCGTCAGGCATTGGAGAGCCGCATTGTGCTCAACGCCCACCGCATCGTTGCGGGCGAGCCGATGCAGCTGGATAACAAGGGCGATTGCTTCTTTATGCCGCGCGGTAATCTTGGCGATGTGACGAAAACGGTGCTGGATCTCTGCCATCGCCGTCTGCCCGCCGCCTATGGCTATACCGCGTGGGATGGTTTGCAGGTGCTGTGTCCGGGCCGCAAAGGCGATATGGGCACGGGAGAGCTTAATCGCCGTTTGCAGGAGCTGCTCAATCCCCCCGATAAGAAGAAGGCGGAGATGACCGTCGCGGGGATCACCCTGCGGGTGGGGGATAAGGTGATGCACACCCGCAATAATTACGATATTTTATGGACGCGTGACAACGGCGAGTGCGGCAGCGGTGTCTTTAACGGCGACATCGGCGTGTTGGAGAGCATCCATCCGCGGGAGGAGATGCTCACCGTACGGTATGAGGATCGCGTCGCGACCTATACGAAGCAGGATGCGCAGGATATCGAGCTCGCGTACGCCATCACGGTACATAAGAGTCAGGGCAGCGAGTTCGACGCGGTGATCCTGCCGCTTTTCCGCAACACGCCGAATCTGTGCTACCGCAATCTGCTGTACACCGCCGTTACGCGCGCGAAGAAGCTGCTCATCGTAGTCGGAAGTATGGAGACGGTCGAGCGGATGATCGAGAACGACCGCAAGACCCTGCGCTACACGGGGCTTGGTGCATTTTTGCGCCGCGCCGAGGAGGCGGGGCTGTGAGGACGGTCGCGTCGTGGATCTTGAATTTGTTCTTCCCGCAGCGTTGCTGTCTGTGCGGCAAGGTGATCGAGTGGCGGCAGACGATGTGCGATGATTGCCGTCGCGAGGCGCCGGTTGTTTTGCCGCCGATCTGTGACCTCTGCGGGCGTGGCGAGGATAAATGCTCCTGTCGTAAGCACCGTCGCAACTTTGAACGGTGCGTGATGCCGTTTTATTACGACGGACTCGGCGAGAGCGGCATCGCGCAGCTCAAGAATGCGGCAGACAGCGCGATTGCAGACGGCTTTGCCGTCGAGATGGCGGAGGTGATGCGCCGCGAATACGGTGGAATTGCCTTTGACTGTCTGATGCCGGTGCCGCAGTTTAAGGCGGATGAGCGCAAGAAGGGCTATAACCCCGCGGCATTGCTCGCGCGGGCACTGTCCCGTCGCACAGGCATTCCGTATGTCAACGGACTGCGCAAGCTGTTTCATACCACGCCGCAGAAGGAATTGCGCGCCGTCGCGCGCAGTGGCAACCTGCTCGGTGCGTTCACGGTAGATGAGCCGCGCGTGGCAAAGGACAAGTGTGTGCTGTTGGTGGATGATACGATCACCACCGGCTCCACGTTGGACGAATGCGCGAAGATGCTGAAAATTTACGGCGCGCGTGAGGTGTATGCCGTCACCGCCGCGTGTTCTGTTTATTCTGTTTATAAGGATGATAAAGGAGAAGGCATATGAATTTAGGAATTGACCTCGGCACCTCACGGGTGGCGATCTTTGAGCCGGGTCGCGGCGTTTTGCTGGACGAGCCGGCGGTCATCGCGGTGTCCGCGGACAGTGGCAAGCTTATTGCCGTCGGTAACGAGGCCGAGGTGATGCTCGGACGCACTCCCGACAGCATTATCGCGATGCGCCCTCTGCAAAAAGGGGTCATCGCGGAATATGCGCTCGCCGAGCAGATGTTGTCGTATCTTCTGCGGCAGGTGTGCTCAAATCGCATCGCGAAGCCCTGCGTCGCGGTGAGCAT